>JAGXRS010000424.1 GCA_018335615.1 Hydrogenophaga sp.
TGCCCGACGTGATCGCCAACGCCGGCGGCGTGACCGTGAGCTACTTCGAGTGGGTGCAGGACTTTTCCAGCTTCTTCTGGACCGAGGACGAGATCAACGCCCGCCTGGTGAAGATCATGCAGGACGCCTTTGCCGCGGTCTGGGCGGTGGCCGACGCCAACAAGGTCAGCCTGCGCACCGCCACCTTCATCGTGGCCTGCAAGCGCATCCTGCACGCGCGCGACCTGCGCGGCCTGTACCCCTGAACGCCTGAACGCCCGAGGCCACACGGTGGCACCCCTACCGTGATCAGCACAGCAAAAAGCCCCGCTGGACGGGGCTTTTTGCTGTGCGGGTCGCGGTTTACTGCAGCGTTTCCTTGAGGACGGACAGGTCCGGCAGCGGCAGCACGTCGATGCCCTCTTCCGCCAGCTCCATCGCCACTTCGGGCGTGGTGCGCCCGCGGATGTTGCGCGATTCCACTTCGCCCTGGTGCATGGCACGGGCCTGGTCGGCAAACCGGTCGCCCACGTCTTCTGCAGACGCCACCACCTGGCGCATGGCCTGCAGCAACTGGGCCTGGAAGGCCGCCACCGAGGGACCGGCCACGGCCCCGCCACCCCGGTGTTTCGACGCCGATGCACGGCCGTGCCCGGGCGTGGCAGCCGGCTCCTGGCGGGCAGCGCGCAGGTTCAGGCGCGGCGCCGACAGCATCTTCTGGACTTGCGGGTCGCCGCAGACCGGACAGGTGACCAGCCCGCGGCCGAACTGATCCGAAAAATCGTCTTCTGACGCGAACCAGCCTTCGAACACATGTTGCTGGCCGCATTGCAAGTCGAGCACCTTCATGCCGCGCTCCCCCGTGGGTCCGTCGACGGATTCGCCGACCATTCCAGCGACCAGTCACCACGCAGCACGTTCTGCAGCCAGAGCGCACCCACCAGGGTCTTGCCGTCGATCACCTCACCGGTGCGGCACCAGCCCAGCAGTTCATTGCTGGAGGCGGTGAACACATCCAGAAACTCGCCCTCATCGAGCTGGCGTTCGCCCAGCGTGAGACCCCGCGCAAACCAGATGTCGATGATCTCGTCGGCATAGCCGATGGTGGGCGCCAGCCGGCCCGCAAACGCCCACTCTCGGGCGCTGTAACCGGTCTCTTCCTGCAGCTCACGGCGGGCGCAGAGCAGGCTGCCCTCGCCCGCATACAGCTTGCCAGCGGGGAATTCGATCATCACGCGTTGCACAGGATGGCGGTACTGCCGCTCCAGCACCACGCCGCCATCGTCGAGCAGGCCGATCACCATCACGGCGCCCGGGTGCTGCACATACTCGCGCGTGGCCTCACGGCCCGAGGGCAGGCGCACGGTGTCCCGCACCACCTGCAAAAAGTGGCCCTTCATGACCGGTTCACGGTGCAGGGTCAGCTCGCGCAGATGGGCGTCAGGCCCGGTGTCCAGAACGTCGCCACCGCCGGGCGGTTTCTCAACCACGGCGCTTGAAGAGGTAACGGTAGACAAAACCGGGGAACGCCAGGGTCAGGAACAGGGCGCCTGTGGTCGCGTAGAACTCCCAACCCTGGGGCGCGATCTGCCCGGCCGACTGTTCCAGCGCAAGGCCCAGCGCTCCCACCAGCAGGTACAGCAGCAGCAACTCGACCAGGCGGATGCCCAGCGTCTTGGGTGCAGGGCGCGCGACCACGGCCAACCATCGGTCGTTCAGAAACGGCAGGTTGGCCGCCACCAGCGCTGCCAGCAGCACCAGCCAGATAGAAAATGTGTGATTCATGGCGTCGGATAGAGCGAACGGGACCGGGCAAGTTCACTGGCCCGGCGCAAATGCCCACTCAAGGGAACATCGACGACACGGCCTGGGCGCACAGCGTCATCAGGCCACCCGGCATCACGCCGAGCAAGAGCACCAGCGCGCCATTGACGGTGAGCACGAAGCGGGCGTCACCACCGGCGGTGATGGCAGCGGTCTGCGTGGGGGCATCGAAGTACATCACCTTGACCACGCGCAGGTAGTAGAACGCGCCCACCAGCGACATCATCACGGCGTACACGGCCAGACCGATGTAGAAGGCATCGCTGGACGCCAGCAGGGCCTGCAGCACCGACAGCTTGGCATAGAAGCCCACCACGGGCGGTACACCGGCCAGCGAGAACATGCACAGGGCCATCACGCCGGCGTACAGCGGGCTGCGCTGGTTCAGACCTGCCAGGTCGCTGATGTTCTCGGATTCGAAACCGTTGCGCGACAGCAGCAGGATCACACCGAAGGTGGCCAGCGTGGTCAGCACGTAGGTGACGATGTAGAACATCGCCGAGCCGTAGGCGTTGGCCATGTTGCCGCTGTCACCCTGCACCACGCCCGCCAGCAGGCCCAGCAGCATGAAGCCCATCTGCGCGATGGTGGAGAACGCCAGCATGCGCTTGAGATTGGTCTGCGCCACCGCAGCCAGGTTGCCCACCAGCAGCGAGAGCACCGCCAGCACGGCCAGCATCTGCTGCCAGTCCACCGCCATGCCCTGCAGGCCTTCGGTCAGCAGGCGAATCGTCATGGCGAAGGCCGCGAGCTTGGGCGCACCACCGATCATGAGGGTGATGGCCGTGGGTGCACCGTGGTACACGTCGGGCACCCACATGTGGAAAGGTACGGCGCCCAGCTTGAAGGCCAGGCCGGCCACCACGAACACCAGGCCCAGCACCAGCACCTGGTTGGAACCTTTGAGGGTGTCGGCACCGCCCGCAATGGCCTGCGCCACCTCGGCCAGGTTCAGCGAACCGGTGGCGCCGTAGACCATGGACAGGCCATACAGCAGGAAGCCGCTCGCCAGGGCACCCAGCACGAAGTACTTCATGGCGGCTTCCGTGGCCCGCTCGTCGTCGCGGCGCAGCGCCACCAGCGCGTAGCTGGAGAGCGAGAACAGTTCCAGGCCGAGGTAGATGATCAGGAAGTGGTGCCCCGAGATCATGATGAACATGCCCAGCAGCGCAAACAGCGAGAGCGTGAACATCTCGCCCCCACGCAGCATGTCGCGCGCGCCGGCGTAGGCACGGCCATACACCAGGGTGACCATCATGGCGATGGCGGCAAAGCACTTGAGCCAGTTGCCCATCGGGTCGCTGATGACCATGCCGCCCCAGCCCAGGTGGGTTTCGCCGGTGCTGGCGTAATAGCCCTGCATCACCGCCACCACACCCAGGGTGAGCATGGTGAGCCCGTGGGTGACACCGCGCAGCGGGGACTTGACGCCCAGATCCACCAGTGCAATGACGCAGGCCATCACCAGCAACAGGATTTCAGGGTACGCCGTGATCCAGCTGATGTTGTCAATCATGTGAACGCTCTCTTGTATTTTTGGCCAGCCACGGGGTCAGTTCAGTTTGGAGATGGCGACATGGCGCAGCAGCTCGGCCACGGATGCGTCCATCACGTCGGTGAAGGGCTTGGGGTAGATGCCCATGAACAGCACGGCAAAGCCCAGCACGGCCATGACGAAGAATTCGCGACCGTTGATGTCCAGCAGCCCCTTCACGTTGGCATTGCCCACCGGGCCGAGGTACACGCGCTTGAACATCCACAGCGAATAGGCGGCGCCGAAGATCAGGGCCGTGGCGGCCGCAGCCCCCACCCAGAAGTTGGCCTTGACCGCGGCCAGGATCACCATCCACTCGCCCACGAAACCGGCGGTGCCCGGCAGGCCGCAATTGGCCATGACGAACAGCAGCGCAAAAGCCGAGAAGTTGGGCATGGTGTTGACCACGCCACCGTAGTCGGCGATGTCGCGGGAATGCACGCGGTCGTACAGCACGCCAATGGCCAGGAACATCGCGGCCGACACGAAGCCGTGGGCAATCATCTGCACGATGGCGCCCGACACGCCCAGGTCACTGAAGACAAAGAAACCCAGCGTGACGAAACCCATGTGGGCGACCGACGAATAGGCCACCAGCTTCTTCATATCCTGCTGCACCATGGCGACCAGACCCACGTAGACCACGGCCACGAGCGACAGCGCGATCATGAGCCAGGCCCACTCCTGCGAGGCATCGGGCAGGATCGGCAGCGAGAAGCGCAGGAAACCGTAGGCACCGAGCTTCAGCATGATGGCCGCCAGCACGGCGGAGCCACCGGTGGGCGCCTCCACGTGCACGTCGGGCAGCCAGGTGTGCACCGGCCACATCGGCACCTTCACCGCGAAGGCGGCGAAGAAGGCGAAGAACAGCAGGGTCTGCGCCGTGCTGCTCAGCGGCAGACGGTGCCATTCCGCCAGGGAGAAGCTGCCACCGGACACGGTGTAGAGGTAGATCAACGCCACCAGCATGAGCAGCGAGCCCAGCAGCGTGTACAGGAAGAACTTGAAAGCCGCGTAAATCTTGTTCGGGCCGCCCCAGATGCCGATGATCAGGTACATCGGGATCAGGGTGGCCTCGAAGAACACGAAGAACAGCATCGCGTCCTGTGCGGCGAACACGCCGATCATCAGACCCGACAGGATCATGAAGGCGCCCATGTACTGGTTCACCCGGCTGGTGATCGATTCCCAGCTGGCGATGACCACGATCACGTTGATGAAGGCGGTCAGCAGCACCAGCCACAGCGAGATGCCGTCCACGCCCAGGTGGTAGTTCACGTTGAACTGGTCGATCCACGGCATGTTCTCGACGAACTGCATGGCGGCCGTTCCCAGCTGGAAGCCGGTGTAGAGCGGCACCGTCACGGCCAGACTGACCAGGGCGCCGATCAGCGCCAGCCAGCGTACGGCATTCGCCTGCTCGTCACGGCCCAAGGCCAGCAGCACGGCACCAAAGGCGATCGGCGTCCAGATCGCAAGGCTCAGCAAACCCATCTTGTTCTTCCTCTTATTTGGCGAGCCACACGAAGTACGTCATGAACAGCAAGACGCCGACGATCATCACGAGCGCGTAGTGGTACAGGAAACCCGTCTGTGCGTGGCGCACCAGTGACGACACCCAGCCCACCAGCTTCCAGCTGGCATTGACCACGCCCCCCTCGATGACGCCGCGGTCGCCACCCTTCCACAGGCCTACACCCAGCGCACGGGCACCGCGGGCCAGCACGTTCTCGTTGAACCAGTCCAGGTAGTACTTGTTTTCCAGAATGGTGATGAGCGGCTTGAGCGCGCGGGCGATGGCCGCCGGCACCGCCGGATTGATCAGGTACATGTACCAGGCGAGCACCGCCCCGGCCAGGGCCAGGTACAGCGGCGGCGTGTAGAAGCCGTGCAGGGCCATGCCCAGCGGGCCGGTGAAGATCTCGGCGAAGCGGGTCATGGCGGGGTGGGCCGCCGCATTCACCGTGATGGCGTCCTGCAGGAAGTCACCGAACAGCATGGGCTGGATGGTCAGGAAACCGATCACCACCGAGGGGATCGCCAGCAGGACCAGGGGCACGGTGACCACCCACGGTGTCTCGTGTGGCTTGCCGTCGCCATGGTGACCATGAGCGTCGTGGTGGTCGTGGTGCGCGTCCGGGTTCTGGTCGTAGCGCTCCTTGCCGTGGAAGACCAGGAAATACAGGCGGAAGGAATAGAACGAGGTGACGAACACACCGGCCAGCACCGCGAAGTAGGCGAAGCCCGCAGCCGGCAGGTTGCTGAAGTGCACCGCCTCGATGATGCTGTCCTTCGAATAGAAACCCGAGAACAGCGGCGTGCCGATGAGCGCCAGCGTGCCGATCAGCGAGGTGATCCAGGTGATGGGCATGTACTTGCGCAGGCCGCCCATCCAGCGGATGTCCTGGTTGTGGTGCAGGCCCATGATCACGGAACCGGCTGCCAGGAACAGCAGGGCCTTGAAGAACGCGTGCGTCATCAGGTGGAACACCGCCACCGAGTAGGCCGACGCGCCCAGCGCCACCGTCATGTAGCCCAGCTGCGACAGCGTGGAATAGGCCACGATGCGCTTGATGTCGTTCTGGATGATGCCGAGGAAGCCCATGAACAGGGCCGTGATGGCGCCGATGACCATGATGAAGTTCAGCGCGGTGTCCGACAGCTCGAACAGCGGCGACATGCGCGAGACCATGAAGATGCCGGCCGTCACCATGGTGGCGGCGTGGATCAGCGCGGAGATGGGGGTCGGACCTTCCATTGAGTCCGGCAGCCAGACGTGCAGCGGAAACTGGGCCGACTTGCCCATGGCGCCGATGAACAGGCAGATGCAGATCACGGTGATGAGCATCCAGTCGGTGCCGGGGAAGCCCAGCGCGCCCAGCTCGTCTGCCTGGGCGAACAGTTCCGTGTAGTTCAGCGTGCCGGTGTAGGCCACGATCAGGCCGATGCCCAGGATGAAGCCGAAGTCGCCCACGCGGTTGACCAGGAAGGCCTTCATGTTGGCGAAGATGGCCGTGGGCTTGTTGAACCAGAAGCCAATCAGCAGGTACGACACCAGGCCCACCGCTTCCCAGCCGAAGAACAGCTGCAGCAGGTTGTTGCTCAT
>JAGXRS010000425.1 GCA_018335615.1 Hydrogenophaga sp.
TGACCTGGCAGATGGTCGAGAACTTCCTGGCCGGTGGCGCGGCGGTGAGCGTGCTGGCCCGCCAGCACGGCATCGGGCTCACGGTGGTGGACTGCGGCGTGCGGCACGATTTCGCGCCCCGCCCGGGGCTGGTCCTCAACAAAATCGCCGCTGGCACGGCCGACGCGCTGGAAGGCCCGGCCATGAGCGCGGCCCAATGCCGGGTGGCGCTGGCCAGCGGTGCGGCGCTGGTGCAAGACCTGCCAGGCAACGCCCTGCTGCTGGGCGAGATGGGCATTGGCAACACCTCGGCCGCGTCCCTGCTGCTGTCGCGTCTGGCGGGGCTGGACATCACCGACTGCACCGGTGCCGGCACGGGACTGGACGCCGAAGCGGTGCAGCGCAAGATCGGCATCCTGCGCCAGGTGCTCGCGCGCCACACGGAGGCCACCGACCCGCTGGCCGCGCTGGCCGCCTTTGGCGGTTTCGAGATCGCCACCATGGTGGGCTCGGTGCTGCAGGCCGCGCAGGAGCGCCGCGTGATCGTGGTCGACGGCTTCATCGCCAGCTCGGCGGTGCTGGTGGCATCGGCGCTGCAGCCCGCCGTGCTGCAGCGCTGCGTGTTCGCCCACCGCTCCGGCGAGCGCGGCCATGCGCTGATGCTCGCGTACCTGAAGGCTGAACCGCTGCTGGACCTGGGCCTGCGCCTGGGTGAAGGCTCGGGCGCCGCGCTGGCCTGGCCGCTGCTGCAGAGCGCCTGCGCCATCCTGCGCGAGATGGCCAGTTTCGAGTCGGCGGGTGTGTCGCGGCAGGACGAAGGCGACGCTGGCGCTTCTGCCAACGCGACCAACCCGGCCACCCACACCGTTCGGGCTGAGCCTGTCGAAGCCCTCGCGAGCCCGTCGACGGTCTCCGGGCAGAAGGACTGAACCACTGACAGAGGCCGAGCATGACCGCTCTTCGCCATTTCCTCATCGCCGTCCAGTTCTTCACCCGCATTCCCGTCACCGGACGGTTGGCCGACTGGGTGGGTTTTAGCCCGGCCATGCTGCGCGCCAGCTCGGCGCACTTCCCTGGCGTGGGCTGGGTGGTGGGCGGCCTCACGGCTGGGGTGTTCTACGGCTGCATGCTGGCGCTACCGGCCCAGCCGGCCGCGCCCTGGGTGGCTGCGCTGGTCAGCACGGTGTTCGGTGTGCTGCTCACCGGCGCCTTCCATGAAGATGGCCTGGCCGATCTGGTGGATGGACTGGGCGGGTCGCTGAACCGCGAGCGCGCACTGGACATCATGAAAGATTCCCGCGTGGGCACCTACGGCGCGCTGGCGCTGGTGCTGGGCGTGGGAGCCAAGGTGGCGCTGCTGGTGTTGCTGGCGCAGGCGGGTGGGGCGTGGCTGGCGGCGGTGGCGCTGTTCGCCGCACACGTCACCTCGCGGCTGATGCCGCTGTTCGTCATCCGCACGCTGGCGCATGTGGGGGACACACCGCAGTCCAAATCCAAGCCCCTGGCCGAAAGCATCTCCGGGGTCGCGCTGCTGAGCGGCCTGCTGTGGTGGGCGCTGGCGATGGCGCTGGTGTGGTGGCTGCTGCCGGGCGCCCCCTGGATACAGGCCGTGGCTGGTGCGCTGGTGGGCCTGGCGTGGATGTGGCGCCTGCTCAGACGCCGCCTGCAGGGTTTCACCGGCGACGGTCTGGGCGCCACGCAGCAGGTGAGCGAAGTGGGTTTTTATGTTGCGTTGGCGCTCTCGCTGCCGGCGGCCGCTTGAGGGAGTGTCGATGAGGCTCTGGCTGTTGCGTCATGCACGCGTCGATCTGGCAGCGGGTCTGTGTTACGGCCAGAGCGACGTGCCCGCGCACGCCGCACACACAGCCGAGGCGGCCCGTGCCGCTGCGGCCATCCTGCCGCCGGGCCTGCCGGTGTGGGTCTCGGGCCTGGGGCGGGCGGGGCAGCTCGCCGAGGCCCTGCGCGACTTGCGGCCCGACCTGGGCGAGCCCGTCACCGATGCGCGTCTCAATGAGATGGACTTTGGCGAGTGGGAGCTGACCCCGTGGAGTGTGATCCCGCGGGCCGCCTTCGACCGCTGGATGGCCGACTTTGCCGACCACCGCTTCGGCGGCCGTGAAAGCACCCAGGCCGTGATCGACCGCGTGGCGGCGGCGCTGGCCGACCTGCGGACCGGCGTTGGCCAGGACGCGCTGTGGATCACCCATGCTGGTGTGATCCGGGCGGTGCAATACGTCCTCACGCACGGCAGCTCGCGCATCCGCAACGCCCGCCAGTGGCCCGCCGAAGCCCCTGCGCCCGGCGGCCTGGTCTGCCTGTCGCTGTCACTGCCGTTGTCAGCGTAGCCGTGACAGCTGCCGTGGATCTTGGCGCGTGCGGCACACTATTCACATGAGCACCTCGACCTTGCGCACTCCGTACAGCCTGGCGCACATGAAAGCGCTGGCCCTCGGCCTGCTGGTTCTGGCTGGCGTGGTCTACGTGGTCGCTACGGTGATGACGCCGCGCCACCTGGCCTGGGGCTATGTGGCCTCAGCCGCCGAAGCCGCCATGATCGGCGCCCTGGCCGACTGGTTTGCCGTGGTGGCGCTGTTCCGCCACCCCATGGGCCTGCCCATTCCCCACACCGCCATCATCGTGGCCAACAAAGACCGCCTGGGCGCGCAACTGGCGCGCTTCCTGGGCGAGCATTTCCTGACGCGAGCGCATGTGCAGCCGGTGCTGGAGCGCTGGGACATGGCCAGCCAGCTCGGGCACTGGCTGTCCCGGCCCGAGTCGGCGCAACGCGTCGGCCAGTGGCTGCAGCAGGCCACACCCGCCGTGCTCGGCGCGCTGGACCAGACGCCTGTGCGGCAGTGGGTGGCGCAGCTGGCGCAGCGCCTGTTGCGCGGGCTGGACCTGTCCACGCTGGGCGGCCAGGCGCTGTCGGCTCTGACGGCCAACGGCCACCACCAGCAGTGGCTGGACGGCCTGCTGCGCCAGATGGCGCAATGGGCGGGGCAGGAATCGGTGCAGGAACGTCTGACCGACGCCATCGCCCGCGAACTGAAGGAACTGAAATACGTGGGCCTGGACCAGATGGCCGCGCGGCTGGCCACACGCAAGCTGGTGTCGGCCCTCACGCGCACGCTGGGCGACGTGGCCGACGATCCCAACCACGAACTGCGTCACCGTTTCGATGCCTGGATGTTCGATGCCATCGAACGCCTGCAGCACGACGAGGCATGGAAGGCCCGCGTCACGCAGTGGCGCGACACCTGGCTCGACCAGCCGCACTGGGCCGGCCCGGTGGAGGCCTGGTGGCACGAACTCATGGAGCGACTGCGCGCCGAGGCGCTGAACCCGGACACCCTTCTCGCCGACCGCATCGCCACGGTGGTGCAGTCGGCCGGCCAGCACCTGCTGGGGGACGCCGAGCTGCGGGCCTGGCTCAACGCCCAGGCGCAGCAGGCGCTGCTGGGCGTGCTCGACGGCAGCCGCGACACCCTGGTCGGCTTCGTGGCGCAGCGCGTGCAGGCCTGGGATGCGCAGGACATGAGTCGCGTGCTGGAACAGAACATCGGCCGCGACCTGCAGTTCATCCGCATCAACGGCACGCTGGTGGGCGCGCTGGTGGGCCTGGTGCTGCACGGGCTGACCCATGCGGCCCTGTCAGTGCCGGCGGTGCAGCGCTGGATGGGCGGCTGAGCGATCATCCCGGCGTCTTGGCCTTGTAGGCGCAGTACGCCGACACCGCGCACTGCGGGCACAGCGGTTTGCGCGCCTGGCACACGTAGCGCCCCAGCAGGATCAGCCAGTGGTGCGAATCCACGGCGTAGGCCGGCGGCACGCGCTTCATCAGCTGCAGCTCCACTGCCAGCGGCGACTTGCCGGGCGCGAGGCCGGTGCGGTTGCTGACGCGGAAAATGTGCGTGTCCACCGCCATGGTGGGCTGGCCGAAGGCCACGTTGAGCACCACGTTGGCGGTCTTGCGGCCCACGCCGGGCAGCGCTTCCAGCGCCTCGCGTGTGCGCGGCACCTCGCCGCCGTGCTGCTCCACCAGCATCTGGCAGGTCTGCAGCAGGTGGCGGGCCTTGCTGCGGTACAGGCCGATGGTCTTGATGTAACCCTCCAGGCCTTCAAGCCCCAGCGCCAGGATCTTCTGCGGCGTGTTCGCCACCGGGAACAGCCGGCGCGTGGCCTTGTTCACCCCCACGTCGGTCGCCTGCGCCGAGAGCAGCACAGCCGCCAGCAGTTCGAACACGCTGGTGTATGCCAGTTCGGTCTGCGGGTGCGGGTTGGCGGCTTGCAGGGTGGCGAAAAAGGCCTCGATCTGACGTGTCTTCATTCAAACATTCTCCCATGCACACTTCCAGTCGTGCTTGTGTCGATGTAAGCTGATCGTGTTATCACCTTTTTATTAAAGGAGGCACCATGCGCACCATTCGATCCTTGTGGGTTGTGGCTTTGCTGGCGGTTGGCAGCGCACCGTCGGGCTGGGCGCAAGAGAAATGGGTCATTGGCCAGTCGGCGCCGCTCAGCGGGAGCAACGCGCCCTTTGGGCAGGACATCCAGCGCGGCGCGGCGGCCTGGTTTGCGCAGGTCAATGCGCGCGGGGGTGTGCAGGGGCGGCCCATCGAGCTGCAGACGCTGGACGACAAGAACGACCGCCAGCAGGCCGGTGCCAACGCCACCACGCTGCTGGCCAACCGCGACCTGCTCGCGCTGTTCGGCTTCGCATCGGCCACGCTGAGCCTGGACGCCCTTCCCCAGGCCGAGAAGCAACGCGTGCCCTTCTTTGCGCCGTTCTCGGGTGCGAACCCGGTGCGCGGCAAGAGCCCCGTGCTGTTCACCGTGCGTGCCTCGTATGGTGAAGAAATGGAGAAGATGCTGAATTTCTGGACCAGCCTCGGCCTCAAGCGGGTGAGCGTGGTGCATTACGACGACGAGGTCGGCCAGCAGAACCTGGCCGTGGTGGCCCAGTACCTGAAGCGGATCAACCTGGAGCCGCAGGCGCTGTCGCTCAAGCGCAACGTGGTGGTGGGCAAGGCCGAGGCCGACCAGCTGGTCGCCCAGCAACCCGACGTGATCATCAACACCGTGCTGTCGGGCGCGGCCGCCGCGTTGCAGAAAGATCTGGTGGGCCGGGGGCGTGTGGTGCCCATGTCCAGCCTGTCGTTTGTGGGAGCTGACCAGTTCATCGCCGCCGCCGGGCCAGCCAGTGCCGGCGTCTCCATCAGCCAGGTGGTGCCCCATCCGGGTTCGTTCCAGCCGGCGGTGCGGGACTGCGCCCGGGCGCTGGAGGCGGCGGGCAGCAAGACCCCCATGAACTCCACCGAACTCGAAGCCTGCCTGGCCGCTCGCGTGCTGACCGAGGGCATTCGCCGCATCCAGGGGCCGGTGAACCCGCAGTCGCTGTTGCAGTCGCTCACCAACCTGGGCAGCCTTGACCTCGGCGGTTACCGGGTCAGCTTTGCGCCGGGCGCGCTGCACGGCAGCAAATTCGTGGAACTGGGCATGGTCACGCGAGAAGGCCGCCTCGTCAGCCGCTGAGGACCCGCCACAGCGCGGGGCGCTCGCGCGGGCCCGCGCGGGTGCGCCCGCTGGCCGGGCGGCAGGCGCTACCATCGCAGGCTGTTTCTTCATTGCGCCCGGAGCCCACCGCCATGCCCTTCACCACGCCCTTTGCCGACCGCCTCAACAACGTCGAGACCTCCGCCATCCGCGAGCTGTTCAAGCTGCTGGGCAAGCCCGGCATCATCAGCTTCGCCGGCGGCTTTCCCGACAGCGCCATGTTCGATGTGGACGGTATCCGTGAAGCGGTCAACGCCGCGCTGACCGAAGAAGCGGGCGGGGCGCTGCAGTACGGCGCCACCGAAGGCTACAGCCCGTTGCGCGAGCAGCTGGCCGCCTTCATGACCAGCAAAGGCAACGAGGGCGTGAAGCCCGACGACCTGATCGTCACCACCGGCAGCCAGCAGGCGCTGGACCTGCTGGGCAAGACGCTGATTTCCCCCGGCGACAAGGTTATTGTCGAAGGCCCGACCTTCCTCGCCACCATCCAGTGCTTCCGCCTGTACGGTGCCGAGCTGATCACCGCGCCGGTGGACGGCGAGGGCGTGCAGACCGATGCGCTGGAGGCCCTGATCGAGCAGCACAAGCCGAAATTCGTCTACCTCATCCCCACCTTCGGCAACCCCAGCGGCGCCATGCTCAGCCTGGAGCGGCGTAAGCAGGTGCTGGAAATGGCGGTGAAGCACCAGACGCTGATCGTGGAAGACGATCCCTACGGCGACCTGTACTTCGGCGAGGCACCGCCGCCCAGCCTGCTGGCGCTCAGCAGCGAAGTGCCGGGCAGCCGCGACCTGCTGGTGCACTGCGGTTCGCTGTCCAAGGTGCTGAGCCCGGGCCTGCGTGTGGGCTGGATGGTGGGCCCGGCCGAGCTGCTGGCCAAGGCCACGATGTGCAAGCAGTTCAGCGATGCCCATACCAGCACCTTCGCACAGGCCACCGCCGCCCAGTACCTGAAGGCCGGCCGCATGCCCGGCACGCTGGCCAAGGTGCGCGCGGTCTACGCCGAGCGCGCGGCCACCATGGGCAATGCCCTGCGGCGCGAGCTGGGCGATGCCATCTCATTTGTGCAGCCCCAGGGCGGCCTGTTCGTGTGGGCCCGCCTCACCGGCGCGGGTGGCAAGGTGGCCGACGGTGGCGAGCTTGCCAAGCGCGCGATTGAAAAGGGCGTCGCGTTCGTGCCCGGCGCTCCCTTCTTTGCGGCCAACCCCGACCACGCCACGCTGCGCCTGAGCTTTGCCACGGTGGGCGTGGACAAGATCGAAGAAGGCGTGGCGCGCCTCGCGCAAGCCCTGTAAGGGCGCTGTCCTAGCGTCACGACCATGGCGCGGGATCGGTTCACGCTGCTGTTGAAGGAGGTTCGGGCCTGCCAGGCTTGTGCGCCCGATCTGCCGCACGGTGTGCGCCCCGTGCTGCAGGCGCACCCGGACGCCCGCGTGCTGCTGGTGGGGCAGGCGCCGGGGCGCAAGGTGCACGCGTCCGGTGTGCCGTTTGACGACGCCAGCGGCGAGCGCCTGCGGGCCTGGCTGGGCGTGAGCCGTGACGTGTTCTACGACCCGCACCAGATCGCCATCGTCCCCATGGGTTTCTGCTACCCCGGCACCGGCCGATCGGGTGATCTGCCGCCGCGCCCGGCATGCGCGCCGCTGTGGCGCGAGCGGCTGCTGGCCGGTTTGCCTGGCATCCGCCTGACCGTGGTCATCGGCCAGTACGCGCAGCGGCACCACCTGCCCGCGGCGGGCGCCGGATTCACCGAGGTGGTCAAGGCCTGGGCGGTGCACCTGCCCGGTGCCATGCCCATTCCGCACCCCAGCCCGCGCAACAACGCCTGGCTCAAACGGCACCCCTGGTTCGAGCAGGATGCGGTGCCCGCCCTGCAGGCAGCGGTGGCCCGGGCGCTGGGCGCATCAGAGGACAGCCCTGGCGCGCGTTCAGTTGGCTGATTCAAACTGAGCCGCGTTCTTGCCCTTGAACGGCGCGTAGAAGGCCTTGATGGCCGCCATGTCGGCTTCCACGTCGCCCGTCGGTACGAAGATGGGACCCAGGACGCTGCGCTTGCGGGCGTAGTCCATGTAGGCCATCACGATGGGCACGCCCGCACCCAGGGCGATGTAGTAGAACCCGGTCTTCCAATAGCGTGTCTTGCTGCGCGTGCCCTCCGGTGGCACGATGAGTTGCAAGGGGCCGTCGGCGGCCCGGATGGCCTGCGCGGAGGCGGCCACGAGGTTGGTGGACTGTTCGCGGTTCACGGGTATGCCACCCAGCCACCGCATCACGCCGCGAAATGGCGGGCGGAAGATGCTCTGCTTGCCCATCCAGTACACGTTGAGATCCAGCGCAAACGCGACCATCAGGGTGTAGGGCAAATCCCAGTTGCTGGTGTGCGGTGCGGCAATGAGCACGCTGCGGGCGGCCTCGGGGGGCAAATGGCCCTCGATGCGCCAGCCCGTGAGCTTGAGAAAGCCGATGGACAAGGCGCGCAGCACGGGGCGCACGACCGGGGTGGTGAAAATGGTGCGATGCATAAGGCAGCAGTATCGCTCCCCGTCGGGTCCGTCCGATGGCGCCACCCGGGGCGCTACCATCGCCCCGTTGCGACCCATCCGAACCCATGAAACCCGAAGACCTGGAACGCCTGCTGGCGGTGGAAATGCCTTTCGGCAAATACAAGGGCCGGGTGATCGCCGACTTGCCAGGCCACTACCTCAACTGGTTTGCGCGCGAAGGCTTTCCGAAGAGCGAGGTGGGACGCTTGTTGCAGCTCATGCACGAGATCGACCACAACGGCCTGAGTGACCTGCTCACCCCCTTGCGGCGGCGGTGACTGGCCAAGCCGTCAGTGCGCGTCGAGCGCCCGGTGCACCCGGGCGGCGGCCCATGCGTCGTTGGCGGCATAGACCAGCTGCGCGTCACTCAGCGTCGGGTTGGCCCAGTTGGACGTGGCCGCCTTCTTCGACTTGATGAAGCGCTGCCCAAATAGCACCGCCACCGCGCCCTTCACGCCCATGTCCTTGCGGTAGCCTCGGGCGCGGAACACCGCGTTCAGGTCCAGAATGCCCGCTGGCTCCACCGCCAGCTTGGCTTTCAGGCGCTTGCGGTCGTCGCCCAGGCCAAAACCCGCCAGCGTGTGGCCCGGGCGGCCCAGCAGCTCGGCCACCGCGTCGCGGCAGGCGGTGTCGTGCAGCTGAAAGACCCAGGCGCGTCGCTGCGTGGCCAGTTGCACGATGTGCGGCCCGTCGGAGACCTGCTCCTTGAGGAAGGTGGGTTTGGATTCCGTGTCGAAGCCCCACACCGGGTGGTCGACCAGCTCGGCGAGTGCCTCGCGCGCCGTGCCCGCGGTGGCGACGCGCACGATACGGTCCAGTCCCAGGCGCGGGAACTCGGGCAGCAGGGCGATCTCGTCTTTGCTCGGGGTGGCGCGTGTGGTGTGCTCTGTCATGGGGGTTTTCGTCTGGTCGGGCGTCGCACCGGCGGCCGACGTGGGGGGAGGGTGCCGTCCGGCTCGATAATCGCGCATTGTGCAGTGCACGGCCCTGATCCCTCGTTCTTCATGACCTACCGCCTTCGCCTTTTTGTCTCCGACGACAGTTCTCCCGCGCAACGCCAGGCGGCCGAGCGGCTGTTCCGCCAGGCACTGGACAACAGCCTGGGTGATGCGGCACTGGTGCTGCCGGTTTACTCGGCCTATCAGCGCTTGGCCGCACGCCACGGCGAGTCGCCCGACATGGAGGCGCTGACGGTGGAGGAGCGCATGGTGTTCGAGACCTGGCAGATGGCCGAGGCGGCGGCCCTGCAGGCGGTGTTCGGGCCGCACCGTCACCTGGAAGAAGGCGGCTACGAGATCGAAGCCGACGCCTGATCCCGGGGCCTTGCGGCCTTCGCGGATAATCAGCCCCCTCCATGACCACGTCCTCCAGGGCGCTCACTCCCTTTGAAGGACCTTCCAT
>JAGXRS010000426.1 GCA_018335615.1 Hydrogenophaga sp.
AGCATGGTGCCTTCGTAGCGCTTGAGCCAGGCTTCCAGCCAGACCAGGGCGTCCAGGTCCAGGTGGTTGGTGGGTTCGTCGAGCAGCAGCAGTTCGCTGGGGCACATCAGCGCGCGCGCCAGTTGCAAGCGCATGCGCCAGCCGCCCGAGAAGCTGTCCACCGGGTGGTCCAACTCGTCCATGCGAAAACCCAGGCCGAGGATCAGCGATTGCGCGCGGGCCGCTGCGTCGTGGGCGCCGGCGTCGTGCAGCGCCATGTAGGCGTTGGCCATGCGTTCGCCGTCACCGCTGTCTTCGGCGGCGGCCACCTCCTGCTGGGCGGCCAGCAGGGTCACGTCGCCTTCAATGACGAACTGCGTGGCGGGCAGGTCGGTCTCGGGCATGTCCTGCGCCACCTGGGCCATGCGCCACTGCGCGGGCACGTAGAAGTCGCCCTTGTCTTCGTGGAGTGTCTTGTCGAGCAGGCGGAACAGGCTGGACTTGCCGGCGCCGTTGCGGCCGACCAGGCCGACTTTTTCACCCGGGTTGAGGGTGACGGAAGCGCCATCGAGCAGCACCTTGGTACCGCGGCGAAGGACGACGTTTTTGAGCGTGATCATGGATGGGGCGTGGGCGATGCTGCCAGCGCCTGAAGGGATTCGGTGGTGAGAAGAAGAACCTGGTCGTCGCCGGCGCTGGTGCAGAGCCAGACCGCTTCGAGCTGGGGAAACGCGGCCTCGAAGTGCTCGCGTTCGTTGCCGATTTCGAGCACCAGCACGCCGTGCGGGCTCATGCGGGCCGGTGCGTCGCGCAACAGGGCGCGGATGAAGTCCATGCCATCGGTGCCGCCGGCCAGGGCCAGTTCGGGCTCGGCGCGGTACTCGGCGGGCAGGGCGTCCATGCTGCGCGCGTTGACGTAGGGCGGGTTGCACAGGATCAGGTCCCACGGGCCGGGGCAGGCCGCCAGGCCGTCGGACGTGAGCAGGGTGATGCGGTCCTGCAGACCGTGCCGCTCCACATTGATCCGGGCCACGGCGAGCGCGTCGGTCGAGAGGTCGGCGCCGGTGACGGCGATGTCGGGCCAGGCCAGCGCGGCCAGCACGGCCAGGCTGCCGTTGCCGGTGCACAGGTCCAGCACCGAGCGCGTGTCTTCGCCCAGCCAGGGGTCGATGCTGCCGTCGGCGATCAGCTCGGCGATGAAACTGCGCGGCACGATGGCGCGGCGGTCCACGTAGAAGGACACGCCCTGCAGCCAGGCTTCGCCGGTCAGGTAGGCGGCGGGTTCGCGGGAGTCGATGCGGCGCTGGATCAGCGCCCGCACCGCGGTCTGCTCTTCCGGGGTGACGGGCCTGGCGGCCAGGGCGTCAAGGTCGCTGTCCAGCGGCAGCCCGAGTTGCCACAGCACCAGCCAGGCGGCCTCGTCGATGGCGTTGGTGGTGCCGTGGCCATAGGCCAGGCCAGCCGCATCGAGGCGGGTGCTGGCCTCTGCCAGCAGTTCGTGAAGTGTCAAGGGAGTTCCGATGGGGGTCAGGCCCCGGCGCTGGCCGAGGCGGCCAGGTGGTCCAGGGTGCGGCGGTAAATGTTCTTCAGGGGTTCGATGTCGGCCACGGCCACATGCTCGTCCACCTGGTGGATGGTGGCGTTGGGTGGGCCGAGTTCGATGACCTGCGGGCAGATCTGGGCGATGAATCGCCCGTCGCTGGTGCCGCCGGTGGTGGACAGCTGCGTCTCGATGCCCGTCTCGGCGGCGATGGCCGAGCGCACCGCGTCCACCAGCGTGCCGGGCGTGGTGAGGAAGGGCAGGCCGCCCACTGTCCAGGCGAGGTCGAAGTCGGCCTGCGGCTGCAGGCCGTGGCGCTGGAGGATGGCCGCGAGGCGCTGCTGAAGGCCCTCGGGCGTGGATTCGGTGGAGAAGCGGAAGTTGAAGTCGATCACCACGGTGCCGGGGATCACGTTGCTGGCACCGGTACCGCCGTGGATGTTGCTGATCTGCCAGCTGGTGGGCGGGAAGTAGGCGTTGCCTTCGTCCCACACCGTGGCGGCCAGTTCGGCGAGTGCCGGTGCGGCCATGTGAATCGGGTTGCGGGCGAGGTGCGGATAGGCAATGTGGCCTTGCACGCCCTTGACCGTGAGCTTGCCACTCATGGTGCCGCGGCGACCGTTCTTGATCATGTCGCCGGTGCGCTCGACCGACGTCGGTTCGCCCACGATGCACCAGTCCAGCCGCTCGCCGCGGGCCACCAGGGCCTTGCAGACCACCACGGTGCCGTCCACGGCCGGGCCTTCCTCGTCGCTGGTGAGGAGGAAGGCGATGTCGATCGCGGGCGACGGATGGGCCGCCACGAACTCTTCGCAGGCCACCACCATGGCGGCCAGCGAGGCCTTCATGTCGCTGGCACCGCGGCCGAACAGCTTGCCGTCGCGATGGGTGGGAACGAAGGGGTCGCTGGCCCAGGCGGCCAGCGGGCCGGTGGGCACCACGTCGGTGTGACCGGCGAACACCAGGGTGGGCTGCCGGCCCGTGCCCAGACGGGCCCACAGGTTGGTGACGCGGAAGTCGGCCGGGCCGCTTTCGATGGTCTCCACCGCGAAGCCGAGGGCTGACAGGCGCGCCGCGATCACCGCCTGGCAGCCTTCGTCGAGCGGGGTGACAGAGGGGCGGGCCAGCAGTTCTTCGGTGAGGCGCAGGGTGGCGTGCATGGGATCCATCAGTTTTTGACGTCGAGCGTGAACTCGGTGAAGGTGGCCTGGTCGCTGCTGTCCTCGTCGGACGGCGTGGCGTTCTGGTTGGTCCGCGCGGCGTTGAAGTCGTTTTGCAGGCGCCACATGAGGTTGCTGGGCGAGTCCGCCTGGGCCAGGCCTTCGTTGCGCGAGACCAGGCCCTCGGTGATGAGGCGGGTCAGGTCCTGCTCGAAGCTCTGCGAGCCCTCGGCCATGGATTTTTCCATGGCCTCGCGCACACCAGAAAAATCGGCTTTCTGGATCAGGTCCGAAATCAGCGCGGTGTTGATCACCACCTCCACGGCGGGCACACGTCCGCCCGTCTGGGTGCGGATGAGGCGCTGGGAAATGACCGCCCGCAGCGCCGCCGCCAGGTCGCCCAGCATCGTGGGGCGCACCTCCACCGGGTAGAAGCTCAGGATGCGGTTGAGCGCCTGGTAGCTGTTGTTGGCGTGCATCGTGGCCAGGCACAGGTGCCCCGACTGGGCGTAGGCAATGGCGGCCGACATGGTCTCGCGGTCCCGGATCTCACCGATCAGGATCACGTCGGGCGCCTGGCGCAGCGCGTTCTTCAGGCCCACTTGCAGCGAGGCGGTGTCGGTGCCGATCTCGCGCTGGTTCACGACCGACCGCTTGTTGCGGTACACGAACTCGATGGGGTCTTCGATGGTGAGGATGTGACCCGAGGTGCGCTCGTTGCGGTGGTCGATCATGGCCGCCAGCGTGGTCGTCTTGCCCGCACCGGTGGCGCCCACCATCAGCACCAGGCCGCGCTTTTCCAGCACCAGGTCACCCAGGATGGGGGGCACGTTGAGCGTGTCCAGGGCTGGCACGTCGCCTGGCACGAAGCGGATCACCACGGCGTAGCTGCCCCGCTGCCGGAACGCGCTCACGCGGAAGTTGCCCGCCCCTTCGATGGGAACGGCCATGTTCAGCTCGCCGGTTTCCTGCAGCTCCTCCATGCGCGTGGGCGGCACCACCTCGGCGAGC
The DNA here is from genome assembly GCA_018335615.1 of Hydrogenophaga sp. GTDB lineage: Bacteria > Pseudomonadota > Gammaproteobacteria > Burkholderiales > Burkholderiaceae_C > Hydrogenophaga. The sequence goes on from JAGXRS010000426.1 coordinate 3,691, forward strand.
AGGTTGCCCGGCGCCTCCGGGGGCAGGATCTGGCTGTTGATCGGGACCGTCTGGCCATTGATCTTGATCATCGCCGGCGCATGCGCCGAGAGGTACACATCCGAGGCTTTCTTGCTGGCCATGAGCCGCAGGATGCGCTCCATCATTCCGTTGCTCATGCTGAGTCCTTGGCAAGAAAAATCAGGGTCGTGGCCAGCAACCGAGGCTCGATAACCCGAACGCCGCGGAACCGCCCTTCGACCGGCTCAGGACGGGCCGCAGGTGTTCTGCCCCCGCGGGCAAGAGGCGGAGCGGCGCCGGCGTGCGTCAATCAATCCCTCAACAGGTCGTTCAGGCTGGTCTTGCTGCGCGTCTGGGCGTCCACGCGCTTGACGATGATGGCCGCGTACAGGCTGTACTTGCCGTTGTCCTTGGGCAGGCTGCCGCTGATCACCACCGAGCCGGCCGGGATGCGGCCGTAGCTCACCTCGCCGGTGGTGCGGTCGTAGATGGGCGTGCTCTGGCCGATGTACACGCCCATGGAGATCACCGAGTTTTCCTCGACCACCACGCCCTCGACGACTTCCGAGCGGGCGCCGATGAAGCAGTTGTCTTCAATGATGGTCGGGCCGGCTTGCAGCGGCTCCAGCACGCCGCCGATGCCCACACCACCGGACAGGTGCACGTTCTTGCCGATCTGTGCGCAGGAACCCACCGTGGCCCAGGTGTCGACCATGGTGTTCTCGTCCACATAGGCGCCGATGTTCACGTAGCTGGGCATCAGGATCGCGCCCTTGGCGATGAAGCTGCCGCGGCGGGCCACGGCCGGCGGCACCACGCGCACGCCGGTGGCCTTCATCTCGGCTTCGCTCAGGTGCGCGAACTTGGTCTGCACCTTGTCGTAGAAGGCGAGGTCGCCGCTGCGCATCATCTCGTTGTCCTTCAGGCGGAAGGACAGCAGCACGGCCTTCTTGATCCACTGGTGCACCGTCCACTGGCCCACGCCTTCGCGGGTGGCCACGCGCAGCTTGCCGGCGTTGAGCTCGGCAATCACGTGTTCCACGGCGTCCAGCACTTCCTTGGGGGCAGAGGCGGGGGACAGTTCGGCGCGGTTGTCCCAGGCGGTGTCGATCAGGGTTTGCAGTTGTTGGGTCATGGAGGTCGGACTCGGTGAGAAAAAGAGACAGGAACAAGAAACGCGATGGGGCCGCCAGCGGGGCAACTCAATCGTTGTGGAAGACAAAGGCGTGGATGCGCCCGGCGGCTTCCAGGCATTCGGCGGTTTCGGCGACCAGCGCCATGCGCACGCGGCCCCGGCCGGGGTTGGTGCCACCCGCCTCGCGGGCCAGGTAGCTGCCGGGCAAAACCGTCACATTGTATTGAGCCAGCAGCTCGCGGGCGAAAGCCTCGTCCGCGCTCAGGCCCGGGACCCGGTTGGCAAAGACCTCGGGCACGCCGGCCCAAAGATAGAAGGCCGCGTCCGGCAGCGCCACGTCCAGCACCGGGGCCAGCACCGGCATCACCTGCGCAAATTTCTCGCGGTACTGGCGCCGGTTGTCCACCACATGGGCCTCGTCGTCCCAGGCGGCCACGCTGGCGGCCTGTACGGCCGGGCTCATGGCGCCGCCGTGGTAGGTGCGGTAGAGCAGAAAGGGTTTGATGAGCTGGGCATCAC
>JAGXRS010000427.1 GCA_018335615.1 Hydrogenophaga sp.
AACGGACGAGGCATCCTTGTTCCAGCCGAGGTCTGCCGCCTCGATGCCACCGTCGTGACCGGCCTCTTCGGTGGAGTCCGTGCGGGGCGCCTCGACCGGGCACAGCTCATCCAGTTCGCCGTTTTCCGTCGGCAGTGTGTCCTGGAAACCGGCCGCTTCCAATTCATGCCGCGCGAGCCATGGCTGGCCGCCTCCCCGGGACGGGTCGGGGGGTGCAGGGGTCGGCGCACTCTCGTCGGGGTCTGACCCGTCGCGCCACTCATGGGCAGACCCGGCTTCCAGGGGCGACGACGAGGAATTCACCGCGTCACTGCGGCTGCGCGCGCGCCTCAGTGCCAGCACGGGCTGGTGCAGGCGCATGAGCGCGTCGAAAAACGGCTGGGTTTCCTCGCGGGTCTTGCCCAGCAGCTCCAGGCCCGCATGCAAGGTGCTGAGCATGCCCGGCACCATCTCGAAGAGTTGCGCCGGGCGTTTCAGCGTGACGTCTTTTTTCACGCTCCACAGCAGCTGGGACACAACCTTGCGGTAGCCGCCGGGATCACGGAAAGCCTGCGACCCCGGCTCGCGCTGCGGGTCGGCCAGTTCGGCAGCGGCGATGACGAGCGACCAGGGACCGTACAGGAACTCCAGGATCACCGGGGGTGCACCGTGCACATCCGGGCGCAGGCTGAGATCCCAGGCTACCTGATCGGCCAGCGCCTGGCGCTCATCGGCGTGGCGAATGGCGTGCAGGCTCTCTTCCTGCAGCGCATTCGCGTCGTCGTCCTGCTCCTGCCACAGGCGCTGAAGCCCGGACTGGGCCAGCGCGAACGCGGTCTCGTCCACGTGCTCGTCTTCGTTGAGCGCGTTGAACGCGGCCTGGACCGGCTGGAAAAAGCTGTCAAACGCGGGGGAAAACTCGTCGTTGTACTGAAAGCTGCGCTGGGCCACGCTTTCGACCAGGCGGCGCGCCGGGTGGTCTTCCTCGTTGAAGAAGCGCGGATTCGCCAGTGCCAGCCGCAGCAGCGAGGGCTCCAGCGCCACCACCGCCTCGCGCACCGGCGCCAGCAGCTGCGCATCGCCCGCCACCTGGTTGACCAGGGTGCGCACCAGTTCCAGACCCATGGCCTGCTCGGCGCGCTGCGCCTGCTGCTTGAGCTGCAGCAAGACGCGTGAACGCTCTTGCGGCGCGGCGAAGGCGCCCCAGCCCTGCTCGCTGAGTTCGGTGCCGATATCCACCGGCCGTGCCGGCCGGTCCACCGCGGGAAGGTCGCTGTACCGGCGTCTGCGCTGCTCCAGCACCGACTCGTCCACCGGCGCTGGCGCCGGGCCGGCCGCCATTTCGGCCAGCGCTTGCGCCACCTGGCGGTAGTAGCTGCTACCCAGCGGCTGATCGAAGAAGGGCTGCGCATCCTCCTCCAGGAAGGCCCGCAGCACACGCTGCGCCACGGAGGCCTGCAGTCGGCCCAGTTCGGATTGCGACGGCAGTTCGCCGTGGATGGAGCGAGCACCGTCCTCGCTGCCCTCCCCGTCCTGAGGGCTTTCGGGAAGCGACGCGCGCCGGCTGTGCGCAGCCCCCCCGTCAACCGCCAGTCGTACGCGGTAGCCGGCCTCCTGCACCTGCGCACGCTGCAGGATCGTGTTGACCCGCTGGTACAAATCACCGAGCGCCAGGCCCAGGGGCTGAGCGCTGTGGCGCATCCAGGCCTGCCGCACGGTGGCATCTGGCTCGGCCTGCTGCATGAGTTCGCGCCAGGCGTCGAGGAACAGGACAGGGCGCAGGGGGTTCCGGTCGGCCTGGATGGTCCCCAGCCCCTGGAGCGAACTCATGAGGCTGTCGAGCAAGGCCAGTTCCGTCTCCACCTGGGGCTGCAGGTCCTGCAACCAGCGCGCCGACGCCATGGTGTCGGCGATGGTGTCGTCGTCCACGAGGCTGAGAAACTGGGAGTCGGACAGTGCCGCTCGCTGCGACACAGGAGCGCAACGGCCCTCGATCGCGTCCCGCCACCGTGCCGCAATGGCACGCTCCCACCTCGGCTGCTGCTCGCGCAAACCCTGCGCGGCCGTCGCCAGGGCCTGTCGCACGCCCAGCTCGGTGCTGCTGGCCTCCAGCTGCTGCAGGCGTTCCACGGCCCCCTCGACGCCACGCTTGAGCAGTGCTGGCGCATCTGCCAGAGCCAGCTGCAGGCATTGACGCAACAAGGGAGGGGAGGTGCTCATATCGACATGAGGGAAGAGAACAAGGCTGTGATTCGTCAGCAACCCAGCCGCCGTGGATGCTGGTGAGCCATCCACCGGCTCGACAGCCGAGGCAAGGATCACCGTGTGATTATGCGTGCAGCACGGCGCCCCGCTGACCGTCCTGGCGGCTCCTTGAACCGCTTGGAGGATCGGCCCGTCACAGCCAGCGCTTCAGCAGTCCCATGACCCGGGCAAAGCGCTGACCGTACGGGGGATAGAAGACCGAACCCATGGCCCAGCGCGATTGCACCAGCACCGGCTTCTGCAGCGTGAAGCGCAGGAAGCCAGCCTCGCCGTGGTACGAGCCCCAACCGCTCTCGCCCACCCCGCCGAAAGGCAGGTTGTCGTGGGCCACGTGCATGAGCGTGTCGTTCACCGTCACACCCCCACTCACCGTGCGGCTCAGCACCTGGTTGCGCGCCGCCGTGTCGCGGCCAAACCAGTACAGCGCCAAGGGGCGCGGCTGTGCATGGATGTGCGCAATGGCGGCGTCCAGCGTGTCGTAGGGCAGCACCGGCAGGATGGGGCCAAAGATCTCCTCCTGCATCAGCCGGCCGTTCGCCGGCATGCCAAAAACCAGCACCGGCGCCATCTGCCGGTCATGCCCGCCCACGCCCGGCGAGCCGAGCGTGTGCACGCGGGCACCCTGCGCACGGGCCTCGGCCAGCAGGTCCTGCAGGCGCGCGTGGTGGCGATCGGTGAGGATGCTCGCGTAATCGGCGTGTCCCGGCAGCGTGGGGAACAGCCGCCCCACCGCGGCTTCGTAGGCGCGCTGAAAGTCGGCTTCGCGCCCGCGCGGCAGCAGCACATAGTCGGGTGCGATACAGGTCTGGCCGGCGTTGAGCAGCTTGCCGTGGGCGATCTTCAGGGCCGCATCGGCCATGTCACACGAGGCGTCGATCACGCAGGGCGACTTGCCGCCCAGCTCCAGCGTGGTGGGCGTGAGGTTGCGTGCCGCGGCTTCGGCCACCTGCCGTCCCACGGCCGTGGAGCCGGTGAAAAACAGGTGGTCAAACGGCAGGCTGGCGAAGGAGCGGGCCACATCCGGTCCGCCCTGCACCACGCAGAATTCGTCTGCCGCAAAGGTCTGGTGCACGAGCGAGGCCAGCAGCGCGGAGGTGTGGGGCGTGAGTTCGCTCGGTTTGAGCATGACGCGGTTGCCCGCGGCCAGCGCGGCGGCGGCCGGACCCAGCGCGAGCTGCACCGGGTAGTTCCACGGCGCGATCACGCCCACCACGCCCAGCGGCTGGCGCCGGATGTGCGCGCGCGCCGGCAGCAGGTAAAACGGCGTGGCCACGCGCCGGGACTTCATCCAGCCGGGCAGCTCGCGGTGGAGCTGGCCGATCGCCGCCCGCAGAACGAACAGATCGGCGACCTCGGTGAGCCGGGGTGAGCGCACGCCGAAATCGGCCTGCACGGCATCGGCGAGCACGGCGCCATGGGCGTCGATGAGTTCGCGCACGCGCCGCAGCCTGTCGCGCCGAAGCGCCAGCGGTGGCTCGATTTCTGCGCGGCTGGCGGCGCGCTGTGCGTCAAAGAGCGCACGCAGGGGAAGGTCCGGGGGCGTCTGGGTCATGCGACGCATGATAGGCCGCGGCCCGGCGGGCGCCTAGCCACGCCCCCGGACCCACGGACTTCACCCCATGGCTAGCGCATCGCCGAACTCGAACACCCCCGGGTTGCGCACCGGGTCCACGCCCACCGGAATCACCGACTTCGGCGGGTAGCGGCCTTCCAGCAGCAGTTTCGACAGCGGGTTCTCGATGCGCTGCTGGATGGCGCGCTTGAGCGGCCGCGCACCGAACACCGGGTCGAAGCCGACCTTGGCCAGCTCGGCCAGCGCGGCAGGTGCCACCTCCAGCCGCAGGTCCATCTTCTGCAGACGGGCCTGCAGGGCCTTGA
>JAGXRS010000428.1 GCA_018335615.1 Hydrogenophaga sp.
TCGGTCAGGCGGCCGTCGTCCAGCACCTGCAGCAGCACGTTGAACACGTCCGGGTGGGCCTTTTCCACTTCATCGAGCAGCAGCACGCTGTAGGGCTTGCGGCGCACCGCCTCGGTCAGGTAGCCGCCCTCCTCGTAGCCCACATAGCCGGGCGGCGCACCAATCAGACGGGCCACCGAGTGTTTCTCCATGAACTCGCTCATGTCGATGCGGATCAGGTGGTCTTCGCTGTCGAACAGGAAGCCGGCCAGCGCCTTGCATAGCTCGGTCTTGCCCACGCCCGTGGGGCCCAGGAACAGGAAGGAGCCAGTGGGGCGGTTCGGGTCGCTCAGACCGGAGCGCGAGCGCCGGATGGCGTTGGCCACGGCGCCGATGGCCTCGTCCTGGCCTACCACGCGCTCGTGCAGCTTGCCCTCCATCACCAGCAGCTTGTCGCGCTCGCCCTGCATCAGCTTGGCCACGGGAATGCCGGTGGCACGGGCCACCACTTCGGCAATTTCTTCGGCGCCCACCTGGGTGCGCAGCAGTTGCGGACCGGCGCCGCCCTTGGCCTTGCCGGCTTCTTTTTCCTGCGCTTCCTTCAGCCGCTTCTCCAGCGCCGGCAGCTTGCCGTATTGCAGCTCGGCCACCTTGTTGAAGTCGCCCTTCTCGGTGTGGCTCTTGATCTGGGAACGGATGCGGTCCATCTCTTCCATCACGTCCTTGGAGCCGAGCGCCTGGGCCTTCTCGGCCTGCCAGATTTCATCGAGATCGGAGATTTCCTTTTCTAGCCGCTTGATCTCTTCCTCGATCAAGCCAAAGCGCTTCTGAGAGGCTTCGTCCTTCTCGCGGCGCACGGCCTCGCGCTCGATCTGCAGCTGGATCAGGCGGCGGTCCAGCCGGTCCATCACCTCGGGCTTGGAGTCGAGTTCGATCTTGATCTTGCTGGCCGCCTCGTCGATCAGGTCGATCGCCTTGTCGGGCAGGAAACGGTCGGTGATGTAGCGGTGGCTCAGCTCGGCCGCGGCCACGATGGCCGGGTCGGTGATCTGCACGCCGTGGTGCACCTCGTACTTTTCCTGCAGGCCACGCAGGATGGCGATGGTGGCCTCAACGCTCGGCTCGCCCACCAGGATTTTCTGGAAGCGGCGCTCCAGCGCGGCGTCTTTCTCGATGTACTTGCGGTATTCGTCCAGCGTGGTGGCGCCCACGCAATGCAGCTCGCCACGCGCCAGCGCCGGCTTGAGCATGTTGCCGGCGTCCATCGCACCCTCGGCCTTACCGGCACCCACCATGGTGTGCAGCTCGTCAATGAAGACGATGGTCTGGCCCTCGTCCTTGGCCAGTTCGTTCAACACCGTCTTCAGGCGCTCCTCGAACTCGCCGCGGAACTTGGCGCCGGCCAGCAGCGCGGCCATGTCCAGGCTGAGCACCCGCTTGCCCTTCAAGGAGTCGGGCACTTCGCCCGCCACGATGCGCTGGGCCAGCCCTTCCACAATGGCGGTCTTGCCCACGCCCGGCTCGCCGATGAGCACCGGGTTGTTCTTGGTGCGGCGCTGCAGCACCTGGATGGCGCGGCGGATCTCGTCGTCGCGGCCAATCACCGGGTCGAGCTTGCCCATGCGGGCGCGCTCGGTGAGGTCCATCGTGTATTTTTTCAGCGCCTCGCGCTGGCCTTCGGCCTCCGGGCTGTCCATCTTCTGGCCGCCGCGCACCGCGTCAATGGCGCGCTCCAGGGTTTTGCGCGACAGGCCATGTTCGTTCGCCAGGCGGCCCAGCTCGCCCTTGCTGTCGGCCACGGCCAGCAGGAACAGCTCGCTGGCGATGAACTGGTCGCCGCGCTTGATGGCTTCCTTTTCGGTCGCCTGCAGCAGCTTGCCCAGCTCGGGGCCGACCTGCACCTGTTCCTGGCCCTGCACCTCGGGCAGGCGTTTGACAGCGGCTTCGGCCGCTTTTGTCAGCGCCTGAACGTTGACGCTGGCCCGTTGCAGCAGCGACTGCGGGCCGTCGGCCTGGCGCAGCATGGCCAGCAGCAAGTGGGCGGGTTCGATGTAGGCGTGGTCGGCGCCGAGGGCCAGGGTCTGGGCTTCGCTCAGGGCTTCCTGGAATTTGGTCGTGAGTTTGTCGAGTCGCATGAAAGGGCACTCCCGTGATTGGATTGCCCTTTAGTTGGAGTGGTCACGGTGCTTTTCAAGGCGCCCAGGGCCTCTTGCGGACGCCGCTTGATCCGCGTCAAGTCTCCGTCGTGGCCCATGCGTGGGCCAGCGCAGGCACCCGGCTCAGGCGTTGCGGGCCTGGATGCCCCACTTGGCCAGCGCGACGTCGTCGCTCACGCGTGCGTCCACCCAGCGGGCGCCCTCGGGCGTCTGTTCCTTCTTCCAGAACGGCGCCTGGGTCTTGAGGTAGTCCATCAAGAACTCGCAGGCCTGGAAACTCTCGCCCCGGTGGGCCGAGGTGACCGCCACCAGCACGATCTGGTCCAGCGGCTGCAATAGGCCCACCCGGTGGATCACGCGGGCGCCGAAGATGTCGAAGCGCTGGTGCGCCTCGTCAATCATCTGCTCGATGGCCTTTTCGGTCATGCCGGGGTAATGCTCCAGCTCCATAGTCGCCACGCGCTGGCCGTCGTTGCGGTCGCGCACGGTGCCGACGAAGGCACAGACGGCGCCCACCCCGGGTTCACGGTCGCGCAGGCGGGCCACCTCGGCGGAGAGATCGAAGTCGTCGGTCTGGATGGCAACGCGTGGGTGCATGCTCGATCTCCCGGATCAGCCGCCGGTGACGGGCGGAAAAAAGCCGACCTCGGCCCCGTCGCGCAGCGACGCCGACTCGTCGCTCATGGTCTGATCGAGCGCCACGCGCACGGCACGGCCGCGCGCCAGGGCCTCGGCATGGCCGCCACCCCTGGCAATCAATTCATCGCGCAGGCCGGCCAATGTGGTGGCACCGGTCTGCACCGACTCGCTACCGGTGCCGATGGCCTCGCGGATGGAGGCGAAATAGCGGATGTTGACGTTCATGCGATCAGCTCGGCAAAAGACAGATAAGGCAGCAGGTCCCCATGGGCCACGGTGCGGCCGGCCGGGTTGTCCACCAGGCCGTCGCCCCAGACGGCCGAGGTCAGCACGCCGGAACTCTGGTTGGGAAACAGGTCGAGCCCGCCCTGGGCATTGCGGCGCACCCGCAGAAATTCGCGGCGTTTGTCGGCTCGCGGCAGATCGAAGTGGGCGGGCAACAACACCGGACGTGGCAAGGCCGCCGCCGTGTCGGGCAAGGCCCCCTGCAGGCGCAGCAGGAAAGGACGCACGAGCAACAGGAAGGTGACGAAGCTCGACACCGGATTGCCCGGCAGCCCGATGAAATGGCAGGGCTGCGCGGCCAGGGCGCCCGCCCCGGCGTCACGGCCCACCGTGCCGTAGGCGAAGGGTTTGCCCGGCTTCATGGCGATCTGCCACAGGTTCAAGCAGCCGAGCTGCTGCACGGCCGGCTTGATGTGGTCTTCCTCGCCCACCGACACGCCGCCGCTGGTGAGGATCAGGTCGTGGTGGTCGGCGGCGGTCTTCAGTGCCGCCACGGTGGCTTCGCGCCGGTCGGGCACGATGCCCAGGTCGCTCACCTCGCAGCCCATGCGCTGCAGCAGGGCACGCAGAAAGAAGCGGTTGGAGTTGTAGATGGCGCCGGGGGGCATGTCCTGCGGGGCGACCTCGCCCGGCATCACCAGCTCGTCGCCAGTGGAAAACAGGGCCACACGGGGGCGCGCCACCACCGGCACCTGCGCCAGTCCCAGGCTGGCCGCCAGGCCGAGCGCCGCGGGCGTGAGTCGCTGTCCACGGCACAGCACCACCGAGCCAAGCGTGACGTCTTCACCAGCGCGGCGCACCCACTGCCCGGGCTTGGGCAGGGTGTTGATGTGCACGCCGTGGATGTTGCCGCCCACCTCTTGCGTGTCTTCCTGCATCACCACCGAGTCGGCCCCTTCGGGCATGGGCGCGCCGGTGAAGATGCGGGCGCAGGTGCCCGGGCGCAGCGGCTCGGCGGCGTGGCCGGCGGCGATGCGCTGCGACACCGGCAGCACCACGCCCGGCGCGGTCACGTCGGCCGCGCGCAGCGCGTAGCCATCCATCGACGAGTTGTCTTGCGGCGGCACCTGAAGGGCCGACACCAGGTCCTGCGCCAGCACGCGGCGGTCGGCGTCAAAGGTGGCGATCGTCTCGACGCCGGGCAGCGGCTCGACCGCGCCCAGCAGGGCGGCCAGCGCATCGTCC
>JAGXRS010000429.1 GCA_018335615.1 Hydrogenophaga sp.
CTGACCGACGACGAATTGCGCTCGGGCCGCTTTCCCGCCGAGGGCGGCCAGCTCGCAGACGGCTGAGACAGCCGCCGGCGCGCTGGCTGGATGCGGCGCCGGTTTCACCCTTCGACAGATCGCACAGCAAAGCACAGCACAAGGAGCCGCCATGTTCACCACGCGAATTGACGAGATCAGCACCGACGTGTTTCGCCTCTCCACCTACGTGCCGGACTACGACCTGGAGTTCAACCAGTTCCTGGTGCGCGACGAGCAGCCGCTGCTGTACCACACCGGCATGGCGTTCCTGTTCCCGGCGGTGCGGGAGGCGGTGGCCAAGCTGATCGACCCGGCGGGGCTGCGCTGGCTGGGCTTCAGCCATTTCGAGCAGGACGAGTGTGGCTCGCTGAACCAGTGGCTGGCGCTGGCGCCGCAGGCACAGCCGGTGTGCAACAGGGTGTCGGCCTTCGTGAACGTGAACGACCTGACGGGTCGAGAAAACCCCGTGTTCGAGCACGGCCAGGTGTTCACCACGGGGCAACGCCGCTTCCGGTTCCTGAGCACCCCGCACGTACCGCACGGCTGGGACGCGAGCCTGCTGTTCGAGGAAACGCAGGGAGTGCTGTTCTGTTCCGACCTGTTTTCTCATTCCGGTGAACGGGCTGCGCTCACCGACGACATCGCCGCCCGGGCGCACGAAGCGCTGCTGGAGGAACAGCAAGGCCCGTTTCGCGATGTGATGGCCTACAACGCCCAGACCGACGCCATCCTTGCCGCCCTGGAATCCCTGCGGCCATCCGTGCTGGCGGTCATGCACGGGTCGAGCCACGCCGGAGATGGCGCAGCCGCCATCCGCTCGCTGCGAAGTTCCTTGCGCTCCGTGCTGGCGGCTTGAAGGGCTTGCCGTCATTCATGCCGTCAAGCGATACCGCTCCCGGTATCTCGCACCATGTATGACTTCCGGCTGGGCATCGCCTTCCCGATCCGGTTTTTTTGAGGCGCGAACGCCGGGGCTACCTGACACAGATCAGCCATGCGCCGGCCACGCGGCCGTAACATCCCGACAGTGGCCGATCGCGCCACCAAGGGAGATATCACATGACATGGCGTGTCGGCAGGCTGGCGATGGTGGGTCTGGCTGTGGCCCTGGTGGCCACGCCGGGCTGGGCGGTTTACAAGTGCACCGCGCCGAACGGCAGCGTGGTCTACCAGGATGCGCCGTGCACCGGCAAGGGCGAAGAGATGGCGCTGCCGTCCGCGCTGGTGAGCACGCCGCCCGCCCCCCGGCACGACACCGCGCCCAACACCCCGGCCGTGCCGGCCCCAGCGGAAGCGCCGCCGCCCGCACCCGCCCCCTCACCAACGGACAGTGCGGCCAAAACGCAGCTGGAGCTGGATGCCGATCACTGCCTGGACTGGTACAAGCCCCTGCTGCGCGACCCGAAGAGCGCCTATTATTCCAACCCCTCGCGCAACAACCGTGTGGTGAGCCTGGACCTGCACACCACCAACGGCTATGGCGGTTTCGTGGTGCTGAAGGCCTCGTGCGAAATCCACGCCGGCAAGCTCAACGAAACCTGGACCAGAGAACACGCCCGGCGTGGGGGTTGGCCGGTGAACTGAACAGACCATGCGCGGCCGTCCGCCAGAGGCCGCGCCAGCGCACACCCCCTGCTCCCATGACCCGCCGTCCCCGCCACCACGTCTACGTGGTCGAACTGCACCCCGACGTGCTGCTGGAACGCAAGTTCCGCCAGATCAACCCGGGCTATATCGACGGCAAGCCCTGTGTGTACGTGGGCATGACCGGGCTGGACCCGGACCTGCGCTTCGACCGGCACAAGGCCGGCATCCAGGCCAACGCCTATGTGACCAAGTACGGCCTGCGCCTGCTGCCCGATCTGTACGAGGGCTTCAACCCCATGCGCTACGAGGAAGCGCAAGCCCGCGAAGTGGAGATCGGCATCGACCTGCGCTCCGCCGGCTTCGGCGTGTGGCAGGCCTGAGCGACTGCCCCACGCCAGCGGTGCTCAGTGCCGCTCGGGCACCTGCTCGGCCTCGTCGCCCCACACGCGGTTGATGCGGCGGCCACGCTGCACGGCCGGGCGTGCGTCGATGCTGGCGGCCCAGCGCTGCACATGGGTGTATTCGTGCACCGAGAGGAATTCGGCGGCGTTGTACAGCTTGCCTTCGACCAGCGCGCCGTACCAGGGGTAGATGGCGATGTCGGCGATGCTGTACTCGTCGCCGGCCATGTAGGCCCGGTCGGCCAGGTGGCGGTCGAGCACGTCGAGCTGGCGCTTGGTTTCCATGGCGAAGCGGTTGATGGCGTATTCGAACTTCTCGGGCGCGTAGGCGTAGAAGTGGCCGAAACCGCCGCCCAGGTAGGGGCCCGCGCCCATCTGCCAGAACAGCCAGTTGAGCGCCTCGGTGCGCGCCGCAGGCGCCTTGGGCAGCAGGGCACCGAATTTCTCGGCCAGGTAGAGCAGGATGGCGCCGGACTCGAACACGCGCGTGGGCGGCTCCGTGCTGCGGTCCAGCAGGGCCGGGATCTTGGAGTTGGGGTTGACTTCGACGAAGCCGCTGGAGAACTGGTCGCCGTCGCTGATCTTGATGAGCCAGGCGTCGTATTCGGCGCCGCTGTGGCCCAGGGCCAGCAGCTCTTCGAGCATCACCGTGACCTTCACGCCGTTGGGCGTGGCCATGGAGTACAGCTGCAATGGGTGCTGGCCAACCGGCAGCGCCTTCTCGTGCGTGGGACCGGCAATCGGGCGGTTGATGCTGGCGAATTTGCCGCCGCTGGCCTGGTCCCAGGTCCACACGGTGGGCGGGGTGTAGGGGGTCTTGTCGGGGGAGGTTGGGGGTGTCGGGTCGCTCATGGGCGCATCCTACGCCAGCGGTGAGAAACGCGTGCGCCAGGCTGTGCCGCTGCCCCCAGTGCCGGATCGCCTGCCACCGCGCGAAAAATCCGGCGCAAGCAGACACCCGCACACGCCTGAGCCAAAAGACAGACCGTCTGCCGCGGTACCCTCAAAGACTGGCCACGCCAAGCCCCCTGCGGGGAACGCGTCACCCGACTCGGTCCACGGACCCCTTCTTGCTGCTCCACACCCCCATGTTCGCCAACCTCGTTCCCTTCCTCCTCCACTGGGCCATCACCGCGCTGTCGCTGTGGGTCGCCAGCCACCTGTTCAAGGGCATCCGCTTCAGCGACACCGGTGTGCTGGTGGTGTCGGCCCTGCTGCTGGGCCTGGCCAATGCAATCGTGCGGCCTTTGCTGGTGGTGCTCACGCTGCCGCTCACGCTGATCACCTTTGGCCTGTTCCTGCTGGTGATCAATGCGCTGATGCTGATGCTGGTGGCGAAGCTGGTGAATGGCTTCAAGGTGGACGGTTTCTGGACCGCGCTGTGGGCCAGCATGTTCATCGCCCTGCTGAGCCTGGTGCTGGGTGCCTTCGTGCTGGGCGGCTCGCCCGAATTCACCATTGAAACCAGCCCGCCGCCGGGCCAGGTCTGGCTCTGAGGCCCGCACGTCTGCTCAGCACCTCCGCCGCCAGGCCGTTCGGACGGAGAAGGGCATGGCGCTGCGCCTGCACGCGGACCTTCTACGCCTCCAGCAACCGTCGAACAGGGCCGGCAGCGCCGCCAGCCCATGGCGCACGCCCACGCCGCGGCCAGGCTCAAGGGTTTTCACCGAGAAAAATCCGACCCTTCAGGCCCGGAGAAACCGGCAGGTTTGACTAAGATCGACCCCTGCAAATATCGAACGACCGTTCTTTTTTTTACAAGATCCATGACCGCATCCCCTGACCGCCCCTGGCACGCGTCGTACCGGCAGGTGGGCATTTCGCCCGAGCTGGACGCCCTGCCCCACCGCAACCTGGCCGAGCTGGCCCATGAGAGCTGCAAGCGCTGGCAGGCCGAGAGCCAGGTGAAGGCGGCGTTCAGCTGCGTGGTGCCCAACGGCATGAACGGCCGCCTGAGCTTTGCGCAGGTGGACGAACTCTCCGACGCATTTGCCGGCTACCTGCGCGCGGTGGCAGGCCTGAAGGCGGGCGACCGCGTGGCCGTGCAGCTGCCCAACAGCCTGGGCTACCCGGTGGCCGCCCTCGGCGTGTTCAAGGCCGGCTGCGTGCTGGTGAACACCAACCCGCTCTACACCGAAACAGAGATGGTCCACCAGTTCAACAACGCCGGCGCGCAGGTGCTGGTGATCGTGGACATGTTTGCCGACAAGCTGCCGGCGGTACTGGCGAAAACGCAGATCAGGCAGGTGGTGCTGGCCTCGGTGTCGGAGTTCTTCCCGGCCATTCCGGGCGCCATCGTGCGGGGCGTGCAGCGCTACTGGAACCGTGTGCTGCCGCCGGTGACGGCGCCGCACATCCGCCTGAAGGACGCACTGGCCCAGGGCCGCGCCACGCTGGCCAAAACTCCGGCCAAAACCTACTGGGCAGGCGTGGGCCGCCACGACCTGGCGCTGCTGCAGTACACCGGCGGCACCACCGGCGTGAGCAAGGGCGCCATGCTCACGCACGACAACCTGCTGAACAACGTGCAGCAGACCCGCGCGATGGGCCAGAGCCACATGGCGCTGGGGCAGGAATGCGTGCTGACCGCCCTGCCGCTGTACCACATCTTCGCGTTCACGGCCAACCTGCTGGGCTTCCTGGCCATTGGCGGGCACAACGTGCTGATCCCGAACCCGCGGCCGGTGCAAAGCCTGCAGCGCGCCATGGAAAACTTCCCCATCACCTGGATGACGGGGGTGAACACCCTGTTCAACGGCTTGCTCAATGAAGAGTGGTTCGTGGCCTACCCGCCGAAG
>JAGXRS010000430.1 GCA_018335615.1 Hydrogenophaga sp.
CGGTGTACTGAAGCCGCCTCCGCCCGTTCCGCCCTTCGCCTGAAAGACCCGCCATGAACACCCCGACCGCCCGCCCCGCCCGCACCCCGAGCCTGAACACCCTGACCCAGCTGGCGGTGGGCGCCTTGCTCGCGCTGGCCGGCTCGGCGCAGGCGCAGAGCCTGATCGAGGTGTTCGAGGCGGCGCGGGGGTTCGATGCCACCATCCTCTCGGCCCGCTCGCAGTTCGACGCCAGCGTGGCACGCGCCGCCCAGGCCCGTGCCGGCATCCTGCCGCAGGCCGGCCTGTCGGGCGCGGCCAACTGGGCGCGGCGCGACAGCTCGCCATCGGCTCCTCAACTGGAAGGCACCAGCAACAGCCAGAACGTGGCCCTGGCCGCCAGCCAGCCGCTGTACCGCCCGGCCAACCAGATCGCCAACGAGCAGGCCCTGCTCTCGGTGGACGTGGCCAAGGCCCAGCTCGCGGCCGCCGAGCAGGACCTGATCGTGCGCACCACGCAGGCCTATTTCGACGTGCTGGCCGCGCAGGACACGCTGGCCTTCGTTCGGGCGCAGAAGAGCGCCGTCTCCGAGCAGCTGGCCGCGGCCAAGCGCAACTTCGAGGTGGGCACCTCCACCGTGACCGACTCGCGCGAGGCCCAGGCCCGCTTCGACCTCGTGCTGGCGCAGGAGATCGCGGCCGAAAACGATCTCCTGGTGCGTCGCCTCGTGCTCGACCAGCTGGTCGGCCGCAACGTGACACCCCGCCCGCTGGCTGCCCCGGTGGCGCTGCCCGCCGTGGTACCAGCCGACCCCGAAGCCTGGGTTGCCCGCGCCGAGGCCGGTCACCCCACCCTGGTGCAGGCCACACGCGCCCTGGAAATTGCCCAGCTTGAAACCCGCAAAGCCGAGGCCGGCCACAAGCCCACGGTCGATCTGGTGGGGCAGTACCAGCTGGCGCGGGGGCCATCCCCCTCACCGGCTGCCGTCCCCGGTTATGTCCGCACCAACACCGGCAGCGTCGGCGTGCAGTTCAACATGCCGCTGTTCGCCGGCTATGCCATCCAGAATCGCGTGCGCGAAACCCTGGCACTCGAAGACCGTGCCCGCACCGATCTGGAAGGCGCCCGACGCGGCATCAACCAGGCCACCCGCAGCGCCTACTTCGGCGTGCTCTCCGGCCAGGGCCAGGTGAAGGCGCTCGAAGCGGCAGAAGCCTCCAGCCAGAGCGCACTCGAAGCCAACCAGCTGGGCTACCAGGTGGGCGTGCGCATCAACATCGACGTGCTCAACGCGCAAAGCCAGCTGTTCCAGACCAAGCGCGACCTGGCCGTGGCCCGCTACAACGTGCTGCTGGGCAGCCTGCGCCTGAAGCAGGCCAGCGGGCAGCTCACTCCCGCCGATCTGCAACCGGTGGATGCGCTGCTGGCGCGCTGAGCTGGGCTAAACTGCCAGCCCCCGGCAGGTCTGCCGTGATCGAACACAAGGTGATCCATGCAAGCTGTCAACGTGCTGTGCATCAAGTGGGGCAAGAAATACGGCCCCGACTACGTCAACAAACTGCACAGCATGGTCAGCCGGCACCTGAAGCGGCCCTTCCGTTTCGTGTGCCTGACCGACGATGCCGATGGCATCGACCCGGCCATTGAAGTCAAGCCCATCCCCATGGTGGGATTCGACGAGTTCGACCAGCGCAAACCCTGGTCCTTCGGCCACGGCTGGCTCAAGCTGACCAGCTTTGCCGACCCGCTCTACGACCTGCAGGGGCGCACGCTGTTCCTCGATCTGGACATCGTGATCGTGGACAGCCTGGACCCTTTCTTCGACCAAGAAGGCGAGTTCATCGTCATCAAGGAATGGGACAAGAAGGATGACACGGGCAACACCTCGTGCTACCTGTACACCATCGGGGCGCACGCGGATGCACTGGCGCACCTGAAGAATGACTACCCCGCGTCGATCGCCGCCGTGCGCAACGAACAGGAATTCATCACGCAATACCTGGCCCGCCAGGGCAAGCTGCGCTACTGGCCGGCCGAGTGGTGCCGCAGCTTCAAACGCCACTGCATGCGCCGCGGCCTCATGGGCTGGTTCTCCCCGCCCGTCATTCCGCCCGGCGCCCGGATCATCGTCTTCCACGGCAAACCCAACCCGCCCGACGTGATCGCGGGGGTGAGCGGCAAGTGGTACCGCCGCGTGCTGCCCGCCGCCTGGGTGGCCGACAACTGGCGCTGAGCCCATGCCGTTCGCCCACCGGGCCTACCGCCTGCTGGCGCGGCTGCTCTGCCTGCCGCTGCTGGGCTGGCTCTGGTGGCGGGGCCGCCGGGAACCGGGCTATCGCATCGGCCTGGCCCAACGTCTGGGCTTCATCGACGTCCGCCCGGAAGGCCTGGGCGGCGTCTGGCTGCATGCCGCCTCGGTGGGCGAGGCGCAGGCCGCGCGCCCGCTGATCGCCGCTCTGCTGCAACAGATACCGGCCTACCAGCTCACCCTCAGCTGCCAGACCCCCACGGGCGCCGCCACCTTGCGCGAGCACTGGGGCACGCAGCTGCGGGTGGTGCACGCACCGCTGGACACGCCGGGCGCCTGCCGGCGCTTCCTGAGCCGCCTGCAACCCCGCCTGCTGGTGCTGGTCGAACGCGAGTTGTGGCCCGAGTTGCTGGCCCAGTGCCGTGCGCAGGCCATCCCGGTGGCGCTGGTCAACGCGCGGCTGTCCGAACGATCGGTGCGCGGCTACCAGCGCTGGCCGTCGCTCATGCGGCCGGTCTGGCACCAGCTGGTGCAGGTCGCCGCGGCAGACGAGGACAGTGCCCGGCGCTTTCAAACACTGGGCGTACCGGCCGAGCGCATCGTTGTCACCGGCAACCTCAAGTTCGACGACCCTGCCCTGTCCACGCCCGCCCCACAGCCAGCCGATTGGCCCGACCTGCAAGGACGCACGGTGGTGGTGGCCGGCAGCACGCATGCACCGGAAGAGGCTGAGCTGCTGACGGCATGGCCCGCGTTCCAGCGCCGGCACCCCACGGCCTTGCTGGTGCTGGTTCCCAGGCACCCGCAACGTTTCGACGCCGTGGCTGAACTGCTCGCGCAACACGGCCTTCCCTTCATCCGCCGCAGTACGGCCCAGGCCTTGGGCCCGCACACCCAGGTGCTGCTGGGCGACACCATGGGCGAACTGGTCGCCTGGTACCGCAGCGCCCAGGTGTGTTTCATCGGCGGCAGCCTGGCCCCCATTGGCGGGCACAACGCACTGGAGGCCCTGGGATCGGGCAAGCCGG
>JAGXRS010000431.1 GCA_018335615.1 Hydrogenophaga sp.
GGCGGGCGACGAGGCCATCGACATCCGCCTGTCACTCGCGGGCCAGGCCGTGCAGGTGGACTTTCTCACCGACAGCGCCGAGGTGCGCACCAGCCTGCAGCAGCACGCGGGTGAGGCGCTCGCGCATCTGCTGCAGCGCAGCGGCATGCAGCTCGGCGGCGTGTCGGTGGGGGCACAGGGCCAGGGCAGCGGGACAGACCCGCGCGGATCCGAGCGCCCGCGCCACCCGGGCCGCACCGCGGGTGTGGGCGGCCCAGCGGCGGCGGCGGCCGAACCGACACGCCGGACCGGCATGGCCAGCCCGCGGGCCGACGGCAGCCAGCCGCTGGACGTGTTTGCCTGAGCCCGAACGGGCGACGAGCGTCCCCACCCCACCGCCCGGTCCCAGCCACGCCGGGTGCCCGACGTGAACAGGGGAAAGCGCGGCTTTTCAGGCGCTTATCTCGTGACCGGCCCCCAGGCCCGCGCCCAATAATTCTTCCAGACACACGCCGGCTTCGGCGTGCTGCGCCACCGGCTCCGGTGGCCTTCCTGGAGGTTTTCATGTCCGCTGTTCCCGCCACCGACGCCTCTGCGCCGGCCAAGCCCAAAAGCAAGCTGCTGCTCATCATCGTGGGCGTGGTGGTGCTGGCCCTGATCGCGGCCGGCGCGGCGTTCTTCGTGCTGAAGAAGAACACGGCAGAAGACGAGGACGGCGACGACGCGGCGGCCCCCGTCGCCCAGCAGAGCAGCAAACCGCGCACACCACCCACCTTCCTGCCCCTGGACAGCATGGTGGTGAACCTGGCCGACCCGGGGGGCAACCGCTTCGTGCAGGTGGGCATCACCCTGCAGCTGCAGGACGCCAAGACCGGTGAGGCCATCACGGGCTACATGCCCAGCATCCGCAACGGTGTGCTGCTGCTGATTTCGCAGCGCACGGCCGACGAGGTCCTGCAGGTCAAGGGCAAGGAGCAGCTGTCGATGGACATCATCGCCGAGATATCGGACGTGATGGGCTACGAAATCGACGAGCCCGAGGCCCCCGGCGCCGAGCGCAGAACCAAGCGCCGGCGGGCACCGCCCAACCCGGTGCAGGCCGTGCTGTTCTCCAGCTTCATCGTGCAGTGACCGTGCGCTGAGCACGACCGCGCCCGATACCCGCCACCCGACCCGACACCCAGACCACCACATCCCATGTCCGACTCATTTCTGTCCCAGGACGAGGTCGATGCCCTGCTGGAGGGCGTCACCGGCGAAAGCCAGAAGGTCGAGAAAGAGGCCACGCCCACCGGCGGCGTGCGCAGCTACAACCTCTCCAGCCAGGAGCGCATCGTGCGGGGGCGCATGCCCACCATGGAAATCGTCAACGAACGGTTTTCCCGCAACCTGCGACTGGGCCTGTTCAACCTGATCCGCCGCAGCCCCGAGATTTCGGTCGGCGCGGTGCAGGTGCAGAAGTACAGCGCCTTCCTGCGCGAACTGGTGGTGCCCACCAACTTCAACATCATGGCGGTGCGCCCGCTGCGCGGCAACGGCCTGGTGGTGTGCGAGCCGACCCTGCTGTTCGGCGTCATCGACAGCCTGTACGGCGGCAGCGGCAAGTTCCACACCCGCATCGAAGGACGCGACTTTTCGCCCACCGAGCAGCGCGTGATCACCCGCCTGGTGGAGGTGGTGGCCACCGAATACAAAAAGGCCTGGGCCGGGGTGTACCCGCTGGAGCTGTCGTACCAGCGCTCGGAGATGCAGCCCCAGTTCGCCACCGTGGCCACGCCCAGCGAGATCGTGGTGTCGACCAGCTTCATGCTGGAGATTGGCGACATCACCGGCGCGCTGCACATCTGCATTCCCTACGCCACGCTGGAGCCGATCCGCGACGTGCTGTATTCCTCGGTGCAGGGCGACGCCATCGAGGTGGACCGCCGCTGGGTGCGCCTGCTGAGCCACGAAATCCAGGCCGCCGAGCTGACCCTGGTGGCCGAACTGGCCCGCACCGACGCCACCGTGGAGCAGCTGCTCTCCATGCAGGTGGGCGATTTTCTCGAACTTGAACGCTCCCCCACCGTGCAGGCCAAGGTGGAGGGGGTGCCGCTCTTTGAATGCCAGTACGGCACCCACAAGGGCAAGTACGCGCTGCGCATCGAGCAGAAGCTGCGCGGCTCCGACATGAACTGGCTGGGAGATTCCTATGGCAACTGAGAACACCGACATCAACGACGCCGTGGCCGACGACTGGGCACAGGCACTGGAAGAACAGGCGAACGCGGGCAGCGCCGGCGGGGCGCCGGAGTTCGAGCCGGTCAGCACACCGGCACCGCCCAGCAGCGGTGGCAACCCGATCCAGGACATCCAGATGGTGCTGGACATTCCGGTGCAGCTCACGGTGGAACTGGGCCGCACCAAGGTGCCCATCAAGTACATCCTGCAGCTCGCCCAGGGCTCGGTGGTGGAGCTCGACGCGCTGGCCGGCGAACCCATGGACGTGCTGGTCAACGGCTACCTGATCGCGCAGGGCGAGGTGGTGGTGGTGAACGACAAGTTCGGCATCCGCCTGACCGACATCGTGACGCCCTCAGAGCGCATGCGCCGGGTGTCCAGGAGCTGACCCATGTTCCAAAGCGCACTGCCGGCCCTGGGTCTGCTGCTCCTGATGATGGCGGCGGCGTTTGCGCTGCAGCGCTGGAAGCGGCACCTGCCGGGCATCGGCCACACGGGGGGCCCGACCTTGCGGGTGATGCACTCGGTGGCGCTGGGGCCGCAGCAGCGGCTGGTCACGGTGCAGGTGGGTGAAGGCGCCGATGCGCTGTGCCTGGTGCTCGGCGTGGCGCCGGGCAGCGTCAGCACCGTGCACAGCCTGCCGATGCCCCCCGAAACCCGGACGACCGCCCCCACCGGCGCACCCGGCGCCACCGCCGCCGGCGCCTTCGCCAGCCGCCTGGCCCAGCTCATGAACCCGTCCGCCAAAGGCCCCCATGCCCCCCATTGACGCCGCCCGCTGGCGCCAGGGCGCCGTGCTCGCCGTGCTGGCCCTGCTGGCCGGCACCGCACTGGCGCAGGCCACGCCGCCCCTGCCGCTCACGCCACCCTCCCCGGTCATTCCGGCGGCCGGCGCCTCGCTGCCGCTGGTGATCGGCCAGGGCGCGGGTGGCAACACCTACTCGGTGCCCATCCAGACCCTGCTGTTCTTCACGGCCTTGTCGTTCCTGCCGGCGGTGCTGCTGCTCATGACCGGCTTCACCCGCATCGTCATCGTGCTCTCGCTGCTGCGCCAGGCGCTGGGCACGCAATCGGCGCCGCCCAACCAGGTGGTGGTGGGCCTGGCGCTGTTCCTCACGCTGTTCGTGATGGGCCCCACCCTCGACAAGGTGTACCAGGAAGCGTATGCGCCCTACACCGCCAACCAGATCAGCTTCGAGGAGGCGCTGTCGCGCGGCGAGCAGCCCATGCGCGCCTTCATGCTCAAGCAGACCCGCCAGTCCGACTTCGAGCTGTTCGCCAAGCTGGCCCAGCTGCCGAGCGACGTGACCGCCGAGACCGCCCCGTTTCGCGTCATCGTGCCGGCCTTCGTCACCAGCGAGCTCAAGACCGCGTTCCAGATCGGCTTCATGATCTTCATCCCCTTCCTCGTCATCGACATGGTGGTGGCCAGCGTGCTGATGTCGCTGGGCATGATGATGCTGTCGCCCGTGCTGGTGGCCCTGCCCTTCAAGCTCATGCTGTTCGTGCTGGCCGACGGCTGGAACATCCTCATCGGCTCCCTGGCCGCGAGCTTTGCCCTATGACCCCCACGCTGCGCCGCTGTGCGGGTGGCTGCCACCCGAGGGGGCTGATCCGGCTCGGGGCTGCCCGGCGCCCGATCGCTGGCCTCTCTCACAAGGACCTCTGACATGGACCCCCAAGCCGCCCTCACCATGGGCCAGAACGCACTCTTCATGCTGCTCATGGTGGCCGCGCCGGTGCTGGCCACGGTGCTGGGCGTGGGTTTGATCGTGAGCCTGTTCCAGGCCATCACGCAGATCCAGGAAGCCACGCTGGCCTTCGTGCCCAAGCTGATCGCTGCCGTCGCGGTGTTCGCCATGGCCGGCCCCTGGATGATGAGCACCATGGTGGACTTCATCCGCAGCACGATCCTGTCCATCCCCAACTACGCGGTCTAGAGGGCTCCCCCGCGCCGCTTCGCGTCACCCCCAGCGGCGGCACTGGCCGTCCGGCACAGCCGGCCCGGCGGTGCCCTGGGTTGACCTTCCCTTCTCTCCATCCTCCCCATGCCCACCTTCAGCGAAGCCGACATCATGGCGCTGGTCTCGCCGGTGTTCTGGCCGTTCCTGCGGGTGCTGGCGGTGTTCTCCAGTGCGCCGATTTTCTCGGCGCGTTCGGTGCCCATGCGCACGCGGGTGGCGCTGGCGATGCTGGTGGCGGTGTGCGCGCAGGCGGGCTTGCCGGACCAGCCGGTGGTGGCGCTGACCGATCCGCAGGCCTTCTCGGTGGTGCTGCAGCAGGTGGTGATCGGCGTGGCGATTGGCCTGGCGGTGCGCATCGTGTTTGCGTCGGTCGAACTGGCCGGCGAGGTGATCGGCCTGCAGATGGGCCTGAACTTCGCGGGCTTCTTCGACCCGGCCACCAGCTCACAGTCCAGCACCGTGGGCCGCTTCTTCGGCAACACCACCATGCTGCTGTTCGTGGTGCTCAACGGCCACCTCATGCTGCTGCAGGCGGTGATCGCCAGCTTCGAGACCTTCCCCATCGGTGGCAGCGCCTTCGAGTCGATCAACCGGCTGCAGCTGCACCAGCTCGGCGCCATCGTGTTCCGCTACGGGCTGTGGATCGCGCTGCCCATGATCGGCATGCTGCTGTTCATCAACATCGTGCTGGGCTTCATCTCGCGCATCGCGCCCCAGATGAACGCCTTTGCCATCGGCTTCCCGCTGACGCTCTCGGCCGGCCTGCTGGGCATGGCCTTCACCTTGCCGATGCTGGACGCGCCGGTGATGGCGCTCATGCGGCTGGCCACGGGCCTGTTCACCGGCGGTTGAGGCGCTGGAGGCCTTGAGACGGATGTGGTGCGAGGGCGCCAGGGTTCGGCAGCAGACCCTAGCCCAGCCCGCGCCCCCACCCGCTCCCGCACGCGGGACGGGGAGCCGATGCCCTCACACCAGGCCGTTGCGGATGGCGTACACCGTGAGTTCGGCGTTGTTCCCCAGGTGCAGCTTCTCCAGCACCCGGGCGCGGTACACGCTCACGGTCTTGGGGCTGAGCATGAGCTCCTCGGCAATCTCGGAGAGCTTGCGGCCCGAGGCGATTTTCTGCAGCGTCTGCAACTCCCGCTCGGACAGGCTGGCGTGCAGTTCCTCGCTCTCGGGCGCATTCAGGTTGTCCACCAGCATCTGCGCCACCTCGGCCGTGACGTATTTGCGGCCCTGCATCACGGTGCGGATCGCGTTCACCAGCTCGGCCGGGTCGCCGGCCTTGTTCACATAACCACGCGCGCCGGCGCGCAGGCAGCGGATGGCGTACTGGTCTTCCGGGTACATGGACACCACGAGCGTCTTGACCGGGGAGTCTTCCTCCCGCAGCGCGGCCAGCACCTCCAGGCCGCCGCGCCCGGGCATGTTCAGGTCGAGCAGGAGCACGTCGCAGGGGTGCTTGCGCAGCTGCTCGCGCAGCTCGGGGTAGTTGCCGGCTTCGCCCACCACCTGGATGTCCACCGCCTCCGAAATGGTGTCGCGCACGCCGCGGCGCACCACCGCGTGGTCGTCACACAAAATCACTCTGATCATTGGTTTCCTCTTGGCCCATCATCGCAGCGTCAGACCCGAGGCCCGCACCCAGGGGAACCGACAGTATCACCGAGGTGCCACGCGGCGAGGAACTGACGTCCAGCCAGCCCCCGACCTTGGCAGCACGCTCGCGCAGCCCCAGCAGGCCGAACGACTGGGCCTTGCGCAGCGCGTCCCCGTCCAGTCCGCGGCCATTGTCTTTCACCTCCAGGGTGAGCACACCTTCCTCGTCGCTCAGGTCGATGTCGACCGTGCGGGCCTGGGCGTGCTTGGCCACATTGGTCAGCGCCTCCTGCGCCGTGCGGTAGGCCACCAGCTGCACGTCGTGCGGCACGTCGATGGCGTCCGACGAGCAGCGCAGCGCCACCGGCAGGCGGTTGCGGCGCT
>JAGXRS010000432.1 GCA_018335615.1 Hydrogenophaga sp.
TTCAGGTTGGGGTGCGGCCAGTCGGTGCCCCAGAGCACGCGGTCGGGGAACTGCTCGACGATGCGGCGCGCAAACGGGACCACGTCGGTGTAGGCGTTCTGCTCGCCGTTCAGCGCCTTCGGCCCGGTGACCGACAGGCGCTCGGGGCAGCTCACCTTGCTCCAGACGTTCGGGTGCTCGCGCATGAACCGCTCGAACAGCGCGAACTGCGGGCCATCCACCGGCAGCGACACATCGGGCCTGCCCATGTGGTCCACCACCACGGTGGTGGGCAAGGCGGTGAAAAAGTCCCACAGTTCGGGCAGGTCCACCGCTTCGAAATAGATCACCACATGCCAGCCCAGCTTCGCAATGCGGGCGGCGATCTCCATCAGCTCGTCCTTGGGGGTGAAGTCAACCAGGCGCTTGACGAAGTTGAAGCGCACGCCGCGCACGCCGGCCTCGTGCAGTTCCTGCAACTCGTCGTCGGTGATGCTGCGCCTGACCGTGGCCACACCGCGCGCCATGCCGCCGCTGGCCCGGCAGGCGTCCACCATGGCGCGGTTGTCGGCGCCGTGACAGGTGGCCTGCACGATCACGTTGCGGGCAAAGCCCAGGTGGTCGCGCAACGCGAACAGCTCGTGCTTGCTCGCGTCACACGGCGTGTACTTGCGCTCGGGCGCGTAAGGGAATTCGGCGCCCGGGCCGAACACGTGGCAGTGCGCGTCCACGGCGCCGGCCGGCAGCTGGAACCGTGGCTTGGCGGGGCCGCTGTACCAGTCGAGCCAGCCGGCGGTCTTGGTGAAGTCGCCTGTGGTGGGTTTGCTCATGTTGGATCTCCGTGTTGGATGGCCAGCACCACCGTTCGGGCTGGGCCTGTGGAGGCCCGGCATTCCGATCGTCCTGGGCCTGTCGAAGGACAGGCTCAGGGCGAACGGGGTGGTGGGAATGGCCAGGCGAGGGTTTTCAATCGATGTAGCGCAAGCCCGCTGCGGCCAGCGGTTCGCGCATCTTGTACATGTCCAGGCCCAGCACGCCGCTGGCCAGCTTGTCGCGCTTCTCGCCTTCGAAGCTCTCGCGCTTGATGGCAGCGGCCAGCGTCTCGGCCGCACGCGCGGCGGGCACACAGACCACGCCATCGTCGTCGGCCACGATCACGTCGCCCGGGGTCACAAACGCGCCGGCGCACACGATGGGAATGTTGACCGAGCCCAGCGTGGCCTTGATCGTGCCCTTGGACGAGATGGTGCGGCTCCAGACCGGGAAATTCATTTCCTTGAGCGTCTTCACGTCCCGCACACCGGCCTCGATGATCAGGCCGCGGGCACCACGTGCCTGGAAAGAAGTCGCCAGCAGGTCACCGAAGTAGCCGTCGCTGCACTCGGCGGTGACCGTGGCGACGACGATGTCGCCCGGCTGGATCTGCTCGGCGGCCACGTGCATCATCCAGTTGTCACCGGGTTGCAGCAGCACGGTCACCGCCGTGCCCGAGACCTGCACCCCGGTCTGGATCGGGCGCATGTAAGGCCTCAACAGGCCGACGCGTCCCATGGCCTCGTGCACGGTGGCCGAGCCCAGGGCGCCCAGGCCGTCGGCGGCTGCGCGGTCGGCACGGGTGATGTTGCGGTAAACGACGCCGAGTTCGTACATGTTCTTTTCTCCTCAATGGTGTTGAAGCCCTCCCCTTTCTGGAGGAGGGTTGGTGGCGGCCCGGTGCGCCGGCCCCCATCCCGGCCTTCCCCCAGCGGGGAAAGGAGAGGGTCAGCGGCCTTTGGCCTTCAGCGCCGCGTCCAGCCGCGGGAACACGCGCCGCGCGTTGCCTTCGTAAATCTTGTAGCGGTCATCGCCCACGACGATGGTGCTGGCTTCGATGTAGCGCTTGGTGTCGTCGAAGTAGTGGCCGGTCTCGGGGTCGATGCCGCGCACCGCGCCGATCATTTCCGAGGCGAACAGGATGTTGTCCACGGGAATCACCTTGGTCAGCAGGTCGATGCCCGGCTGGTGGTAGACGCAGGTGTCGAAAAAGATGTTGTTCAGCAGGTGGTCTTTCAGCAGCGGCTTCTTCAGCTCCTGCGCCAGGCCGCGGAAACGGCCCCAGTGGTAGGGCACGGCCCCGCCGCCGTGCGGGATGATGAACTTCAGCGTGGGGAAGTCCTTGAACAGGTCGCTGGTGAGGCACTGCATGAAGGCCGTGGTGTCGGCGTTCAGGTAGTGCGCACCCGTGGTGTGGAAGCAGCTGTTGCAGCTGGTGCTCACATGCACCATGGCCGGAATGTCGTGCTCCACCATCTTTTCGTAGATGGGGTACCACGAGCGGTCCGACAGCGGCGGGCTGGTCCAGTGGCCGCCGCTGGGATCGGGGTTGAGGTTGATGCCGACATTGCCGTATTCCTTCACGCAACGCTCCAGCTCGGGAATGCAGGTGGCGGGGTCCACGCCGGGGCTCTGCGGCAGCATGGCAGCGGGAATGAAGTGGTCGGGGAACAGCTGGCTCACGCGGTAGCAGAGCTCGTTGCAGATGGCGGCCCAGGTCGAGCTGATGTTGAAGTCGCCGATGTGGTGCGCCATGAAACTGGCGCGCGGGCTGAAGATGGTGAGGTCGCTGCCGCGCTCCTTCATCAGGCGCAGCTGGTTGGTCTCGATGGACTCGCGCAATTCGTCGTCGCTGATCTTCAGGTCCGAGACCTTGGGCATCACCGCCGGATCTTGGATACCGGCGATCTGCTGGTTGCGCCAGTTCTCCAGCGCCTTGGGCGCCGTGGTGTAGTGGCCGTGGCAGTCGATGATGAGGGGCTTTTGCTGGCTCATGATGGCGTCCTGTGGAATAAGCGGAAAGGGGTGGGCGTTCAGGCCGGGTCCATGCCCTGGCGGCGCTTGGCATCGGCCGCGTCAGCCGAGGCCATGAAGGCGATGGCGGCCCGCGCTGCCTCGGGCTGGGTGGCGGTGGCGCACACGGCGGCCGAGAAGGTGGTGGTGATCTGGATGGCTGGCGGCAGCGGACCCAGCAACTGGATGCCCTGGACGTGCAGCAGTTCACTGAGCTGCTGGAAGCCCAGCTCCACCTCGCCGCGCGCCACCAGCGACCCCACAGGCACGCCAGGCGGCGGCGTCACGATGCGATCGCGCAACGCGTCGGCCACGCCCCAGCGTTCGAACAGCCGGGCCAGCGCCACGCCGCTCGGACCGGTGGAGTAGCTCAGGGTGCGGGCCGACAGCACGGCCTGGCGCACCGCGGCCTCGGTCGACACGTCG
The DNA here is from genome assembly GCA_018335615.1 of Hydrogenophaga sp. Taxonomy (GTDB): domain Bacteria; phylum Pseudomonadota; class Gammaproteobacteria; order Burkholderiales; family Burkholderiaceae_C; genus Hydrogenophaga. The sequence goes on from JAGXRS010000432.1 coordinate 3,232, forward strand.
GGCACCGGTGCCCCAGCCGGCACGGCCACCGCCACACCCGAGTGCACCAGGTCCACCCGGCTGCCGGGCCACAGCTTGCCCGCGGTGGCCAGCTGGGCGATGGCGTCCGAAGCCAGCACGACGATGTCGAACACCTCGTCGGCCATGACGCGCCGAGCGGCGTCCACACCCCCGATGGACTCAACCTGAACGGAGACGCCGTTGCGCTGCCCATACACCGCCGTGAGCTCGCCGAGCAGCAGGCGGGTGGCCATGGACGAGATGGCGCGCAGGGGAGCGGGGGACACGGTGGCAGGCGCGGTGGAATCTGAGGGAATGGAACTCATGAAGCGCGATTGTCCACGCGCCACCCCAGAGAACAAGTCGCATAACGTACTATTAGCCATTCCAATTCGTTATATCCGAACCGCCACCCCATGGACCTCAGACAGCTCGCCTATTTTGTTCGCGTCGCCGAGCTCGGCAGCTTCACCCGCGCCGCCGTGGCGCTGGACGTGGCACAGCCCGCTCTGTCGCGACAGGTGCGGCTGCTGGAAGTGGAATTGCGGCAGAACCTGCTGGTGCGCAACGGGCGCGGCGCCACCCCCACCGAAGCCGGCCGGCTGCTGCTGGAGCACGGGCGCGGCATCCTGCACCAGGTGGAGCGGGCGCGCGAAGAGCTGGGCCGTGTGCGCGGGGCGCTGGCCGGGCGCGTGGCGATCGGGCTGCCGCCCAGCCTGGCGCGGGTGCTGACCGTGCCGCTGACCCGGGCGTTCCGCCAGCAGCTGCCGCAAGCCAGCCTGTCGATCAGCGAGGGCCTGTCGGTCACCATGCAGGAGTGGCTGAGCACGGGCCGGCTGGACATCGCGGTGCTGTACAACGCCCAGCCCGCGACCGAGATCGAGATCGCACCCCTGCAGGACGAAGAATTGCTGCTGGTGCAGCCGCGCCCGCCCGGGCTGGCCGAGGACCCACCGCCGCCGCCCATTCCCTTGCGCGAGGTGGCCGCGCTGCCGCTGGTGATTCCCAGCCGGCCCAACGCGGTGCGCATGCACGTGGAAACCGAGATGGCCAACATCGGCTGTCGCCCACAGATCGCGCTGGAGATCGACGGCGTGTCGGCCATCCTGGACCTGGTGGCCGACGGGGCCGGCGCCGCCCTGTTATCACGCAACGCGGTGGCCAGTTCGACGCGCCCGTCGGGCTTCCAGGTGCGGGCCGTGGACCCCCCGCTGCGCACGCGGC
>JAGXRS010000433.1 GCA_018335615.1 Hydrogenophaga sp.
CGTTGAGCTGGCGGATGCGATCCAGGTCGTTGGCCTGCCAGGCGGTAATGGCTTGCGCGGCCACGGCCAGGTCGCTGCGGGCCAGCGCCAGGTGCAGCTGGTCGGTGAGCCAGCACGCCGCGCTCGCTTCGTCGACCACTAGGCCGGCGTCCACCGCGGCCTCCAGCCCTTCGGAATACGAAAACCCGCCCACCGGCAGCGCGGGGGACGCCAGCCACAGCACCTGCAGCAGGGCGGCGGGGGACCGCGCCGCCTGGCGCGGTGATGCCAGTGCCTCAGCCATGGGTGTGGCCGCGGGGGTGGATATGAACGGGTTGTGCGTGCGCCGCCGGGCCGTGGTTGCAGTGGGGGCCGTGGACGTGGCCGTGTTCCTGTGGCCCGTGACCGTTGCCGTGCCCATGGTCGTGGCTGTGCGTGTGCCCGTGTGCATGGCCGTGGTGCCCGGCATCCGCCGCGTGGGACGAGTAGGCGCCGCCTTCGGGTTCGAATGCCTCGCGTACCTCCACCACCGTCAGGTGCATGGCGCGCAGCATGTCGGCCAGCACATGGTCGGGCTCGATCTTCAGGTGGTCGGGCTGGAGTTCGATCGGCACATGGCGGTTGCCCAGGTGGTAGGCGGCGCGCATCAGGTCGAAGGGGCTGCCGTGCTGGGGGCAGGTGGTGATGCGCAGCACCGGCTGGGGTGCCGCCACCACGCGCAGCAGGGTGCCGTCTGTGGTGATCAGCACGTCGCCACCGCGCACCACCGTGCCGCGCGGCAGGAAGACGCCGACCGGGCGGCCATCGGACGCGGTGGCGTCGAAGCGGCTTTTCTGGCGCACGTCCCAGTCCAGCTCGACCTGGGCGGCGCGTCGCAGCAGCACGGGGGCCAGGCCCTGGCCTTGGGGAACGAGTTTGGAGGCTTGCAGCATGGGGTGGGGCTCAGCAGTTCAAAACAGGAAGTATCGCTGGGCCATGGACAGCTGGTGGGCGGGCTCGCAGGTGAGCAGCACGCCGTCGGCCCGCACGGTGTAGCGTTGCGGGTCCACCTCCATCACCGGCAGGTAGTGGTTGTGCACCATGTCGGCCTTGGTGACGCTGCGGCATCCTTGCACCGCTACCGTGGTCTTCTGCAGGCCGAAACGCTGCGCCACGCCCGCGGCCTGCGCCGCCTGCGACACAAAGGTGAGGCTGCCCTTGGCCAGCGCGCCGCCGAGGGCACCGAACTGCGGCCGGTAGTGCACCGGCTGTGGCGTGGGAATGGAGGCGTTCGGGTCGCCCATGGCCGCCAGCGCGATGCTGCCGCCCTTGAGTACCAGCGTGGGCTTCACGCCGAAGAAGGCGGGTTTCCAGACCACGATGTCGGCCCACTTGCCCACTTCCAGCGAGCCGACGATGTGGGACATGCCGTGCGCGATGGCCGGGTTGATCGTGTACTTGGCCACGTAGCGCTTGACGCGGAAGTTGTCGTTGCGCGCGCCATCCTGCGGGAGCGCGCCACGCTGCGCCTTCATCTTGTCCGCCGTCTGCCAAGTGCGGATGATGACCTCGCCCACCCGGCCCATGGCCTGGCTGTCGCTGCTCATGATGCTGATGGCGCCCATGTCGTGCAGCATGTCCTCGGCGGCAATCGTCTCGCGGCGGATGCGGCTTTCGGCAAAGGCCAGGTCTTCCGGAATGCCCGCGTCCAGGTGGTGGCAGACCATCAGCATGTCCACATGCTCGTCGAGCGTGTTGACGGTGTAGGGCATGGTCGGGTTGGTGGAGGAGGGCAGGAAGTTGGCCTCGCCCACCACGCGGATGATGTCGGGCGCGTGGCCCCCGCCGGCGCCTTCGGTGTGGAAGGCGCAGAGCGTGCGGCCCTTGGTCGCGGCGATGGTGTCTTCCACGAAGCCGGATTCGTTGAGCGTGTCCGAGTGCAGGGCCACCTGCGTGTCGGTCTCTTCGGCCACGTCCAGGCAGTTGCTGATGGCGCTGGGCGTGCTGCCCCAGTCCTCGTGCAGCTTCAGGCCGATCACGCCGGCCTCGATCTGCTCACGCAGCGGCGCGGGCTGGCTGGCGTTGCCCTTGCCCAGGAAGCCGATGTTCATGGGCAGGCCGTCGGCGGCCTGCAGCATGCGTTCGATGTGCCAGGGGCCGGGCGTGCAGGTGGTGGCAAAGGTGCCGGTGGCCGGCCCGGTGCCGCCGCCGAGCATGGTGGTGATGCCCGAGGCCAGCGCCTCGTCCACCTGTTGCGGGCAGATGAAGTGGATGTGGCTGTCGATGCCGCCGGCGGTGACAATGCTGCCTTCGCAGCTGATGATCTCGGTGCCGGGGCCGATGACGATGTCCACGCCCGGCATGGTGTCGGGGTTGCCCGCCTTGCCGATGGCCACGATGTGGCCACCTTTGAGGCCGATGTCGGCCTTCACGATGCCCCAGTGCTCGATGATGAGCGCATTGGTCAGCACCGTGTCCACGGCGCCCTCGGCGCGCGTGCGCTGCGATTGCGCCATGCCGTCGCGGATGGTCTTGCCGCCGCCGAACTTCACCTCTTCGCCGTAGCCGCCGGCGCGCAGGGTGTAGTCCGCTTCCACCTCCACGACCAGGCCGGTGTCGGCCAGGCGCACCCGGTCGCCCACGGTGGGGCCAAACATGTCGGCATACGCGCGTTTGTCGATACCGGCCATCACACCGCTCCTTGCGTCAGACCACGGAAACCGAACACCAGCCGCTCACCCGCGTAGTCCACCAGTTCCACCGTGCGCTGCTGGCCTGGCTCGAAGCGCACCGCGGTGCCGCTGGCGATGTTCAGGCGCATGCCTTGCGCCGCCGTGCGGTCAAACGCCAGTGCCGCGTTGGTTTCGGCAAAGTGGTAGTGCGAGCCCACCTGGATCGGCCGGTCGGCGGTGTTCTGCACCACCACGGTGAGCGTGCGGCGCCCCGGGTTGAGCACGTGCTCACCCGCGTCCACCAGCAGTTCGCCCGGCGTCATTTGCCGCCTTTCGACAGCCACACGGCCAGCCCCACCAGCAGGGCCACGCCCACGAAGCCCAGCGCATCGGTGGCGTGCCAGTGCGAGCCGAACAGGCCGTGCCCGTCGTGGGCCAGGGCGGGGAGGGCGACCAAAGAGGATGCGAGGGCGAGCAGTGGGCGGGATTTCATTAGGTTGCTCCAAAAGAAACAGATGAGCGATGGGGGCCAAGCGCAGGATGCGGTAGGAGCGGTGCCGCAGGGCCACTCGCATCGCCCCGGGAAGGGGTCGCGCGCAGCGCGGCGGGGGTGGAACCCGTACGGCGGCGGGCTTGGGTCACGGTATGGGTTGGTGAACGGTGACCAGCTTGGTGCCGTCCGGGAACGTTGCCTCCACCTGGATGTCGGGAATCATCTCGGCGATGCCGTCCATCACGTCGGCGCGGCTCAGCACGTTGCGGCCTTCGCTCATCAGCTGCGCCACGGTCTTGCCATCGCGCGCGCCTTCCATCACGGCGGCCGAAATCAGCGCCACGGATTCGGGATAGTTCAGCTTCAAGCCGCGCGCGCGGCGGCGCTCGGCCAGCAGGGCGGCGGTGAAGATCAGCAGCTTGTCTTTTTCGCGAGGGGTCAATTCCATGTCGTTTCACTCAAGGGTTGGCTCGCGCGGCCACAAGGGCGGAATGCGGGGCGTGCGTTCCATGGCGTGTCAGGGTGTTCAATGGGTTAAACGCTCAGCAAAATCTGTGCCTTTGCCTGCACATCCCTCACAGACGCGCCAGCAGCTCGGCCTTTTTGCTGCTGTATTCGGCATCGGTCAACACGCCTTTGGCGTGCAGGCTGGCCAGGCGCTCGATGGCGGCAAAGACGTCTGACGAACCCGGTTCGGACGCCGGGTTGACGGGCGCGCTGTTCTGTAACGGCATCGGAGCAGGTGATGCCGCCGGCGCTGGTGCGGCCATGCCGTCGGACCACACCACGGGCAGGCTGGCCACGTCAATCAGGCCGTACTGGCTCGAAAAC
>JAGXRS010000434.1 GCA_018335615.1 Hydrogenophaga sp.
CCGGCCACGCCCACCGCCACGGCCATGCCGTCGGTGCGGGCCCGCACGCTCAGGGCGCCGGTGCGAATGGCACCGGTCGCGCCTTCGGCGGTCTGGGGGCCACCGCCATCGGTGTCGTTGTCGCCCACATAGGCACGGGTATCGCCCGTCATCTCGTTCAGGGCCAGGCCAATGCCCACGCCCGAATTCTCACTGCGCGAAACCGCACCGGTGATGGCGATCACGCCCAGCGACAGCTGCGCCTCCACGTTCACGGTGGGTGCCGTCACCAGCGCTTCGCGGCTGATCGAGGCAACCGTGGTCTCGTGGAGCTTGTTGTACGAGGCAATGCCATTGGCGGCCACGCCAGCGCCCTTGCCCGAGGTGGGGGAAATGGTGATCAGCCAGTCGGTGGTCTGGGCGTTCACATCCAGCCGCTGGGTGGTGATCTCGGCCCGGTCGGCGATGCCGGCGATGGCGGTGTTGCGCCGGTCCACCATCGAGAACGTGCCGCCGACCGACGTGCCACTGCCACCGGCCTCGGGCGCATCGCCGCCGGCGTGGTGCAGCGTTTGCACGTTGTTCTGGGCGCGCACCACGGTCGAGCCGCTGAAGCTGCGGGTGAAGCGGATCTCGTCCACCGCCGGACCGGCCGGGGCCTCGCGGGTGGTGCTGACAAAGTCACCCAGCACGCCCAGATCCTTGTCCAGCGTGTAGGTGTTGGAGGGAATCAGCATCTCGACCAGATCGGAGTCGAAGCCAACTTCCTGGATGCCGTAGCTCCAGGGCAGTCCGTCGGCCACGGTCGTGGTGATCTTCGCGCCGGTGTCCACCCAGGCGCGCGTGTCGTTCTTCATGAAGGTGAGGTTCACCGCGCCCGCTGCGGCCAGGGTCTTGCCGGCGGCGGTGGAGCCCACGCGGGTGTTGAAGCCGTCGAGCAGAAAGCTGGTGCCACCCACCAGGTTGGCGTAGGCGCTGGAGAAACTGCTCCAGTCCAGGGGCAGGCCGTTGGAATAGAACTCCGGAATGTCGGTGGCGGCGTGCACCGCCACCTGGGCGGCATCCACGGTGGCGCCCGCACCCAGCTGGGCCCGGGTGCTCACCTGGTGGTTGGCGTAGTTGAAGGCCACGCTCAGCGCCACCTTGGAGGCGTCTTTGCCCTCCGTTTCCGACGCGGCTTCCGACAGCGCCACGCTCTGCAGCTGACCCACCAGCGTCTGCGCATCCACCACGGCATGGCCGCCCGCGCGCACCTGGGCACCGGCGCCCAGGCTGGCGCGGGTGGTGTGGTTCGACTCGGACCAGGTCATGGCACCGGCCAGCTTCAGCGCCGACGGCTTGGACTCGGCAGCACTGCCGCCCGAGGCCTCTTCCGAGGTGGCCGACAGCTTCTCTGCCATGGCCAGGAAACCCAGCTGGAGTTCCTGCTTGGCATCGTCGGTCGACAGCTCCAGCGACTCGGGCAGTTTCAGCTCTTCGTCCGGGGCTTTTTGTGCGGTCTCGGCGGTGGCCGAAATGCTGTTCTTCACCACCGCGTTCAGGGCCGTCACCCGCACATCGCCACCCGCGTGGACCGTGCCACCCAGCTCGGCCGAGGTGGTGGAGGTCTGCAAGGACAGCGCGCCCACCACGCCGGCGGTGCCGCCGCCGTACACCGTCACCTCGGCGCTGGTTTCGTAGTTACCCGAATGGAAGGCCTGCGCCTCGGTGCTGCCCCCACTGGTGAGTGCGGCACCGGCTGCCACGTTCACGCGGGTGCTCACGTCCGACAGCGAACCCGCGAACACCACCGAGGCCACGTTGGCCGCACCGGTCTTGTCGTCGGTTTCGCCGGCGGCGGCGCTGGTCATGCCGATCGATGTTTTCGATGCGGCCACCAGCGCGATGTCTTCACCCGCCGAGAGCTGGGCACCAGACGCCACGTCCACCGATGTGGTGCCGGCAATGCGGGCAAAGCCCGCGCTCAGGTTGGCGGCATTGGAGCTTCCCACCTGCAATTCGGCGCCCGCCGAGCGGTCGGCCAGGGCGGTGATGCGGAGGTCCTGGCTGGCGGCCAGCACCGCTGTGCCGCGCACGTTCACGGTGGCGTTGCCGGTGGCTTCGGTGTAGGCCAGGCTCAGCGCCAGTGGCGACCCCAGCGACTCCGCCAGCAAGGACAGCCCTTTTTCCGTGAGCGCTGCCGACACGCCGTCGTACACCGCCGACGATTCGATCGACGCCAACAGCGTCACGTTGCGGCCCTTGAGCGTGCCCGCCACGTCGATCGACGCGTCGGCATTCGCCAGGCCCAGCAGCGTGACCCAGCTGCTGCTGTTCTCGGCCGTCAACGTGATGTCGCCGGCCTGGTGGCTGCTGCCACCGGCGTTGACCACCGAAGCGTCCAGCAGCGCGCCGGCCTCCACGGTGATGCGGGGCGCCTTCAAGACGATGTTGCCGCTGTTGCCGGTAGACACCACGCTGGCGTTCGTTGCGTCGGCACCCGAAGCCACCTTGCGGGTGTTGATCACCGCGCCGCTTCTGACGGTCATCGTGTCGTCACCGCCGTACACAAAATGAGCGCCTCCGGTGAGGTTGATGCCCTGCACCACCGCGTCGTCCGGGTCCACAAACACCAGGCCGGCGGCGCCGGTGTCGCTGCCAGCGTCAAAGCGCATGCCGCTCAGGTTGAGCTGGCGCAGGCCCGAATACTCGATGGCGCCGCCCGCGCCCGCGCCATCGCCGCGCGCGCGCAGCGTGGCACCGGGCGTGTTGGCGATGTCGCGCTGGGCAAACAAAGTGACCTGTCCGCCCGCGGCCCCCGAACCCACGGCGCCCGACGCCGACGCATAGGCGTTGGCGCCCACGGCAATGTCCTGCCCCGCCACCACCCGCACGGCACCGGCCTGGCGCCAGTGCGAGCTGTCCGAAATGAGCACGCCGTCCAGGGTGATGGAGCCGGGCGTGGTGATGTCGATCACGCCGTCGCGGTCCTGCAGCGGGGTGAGGCTTTTCAGGTCGCCCAGGTTGACGGCCGAGCCGGCCACCCGGCCCTGCACCACCACCTGCCCGGTGATGCTCACCGCACGCTGGGCGTCGGCACCATGGCCCGCCATCAGGCTCACACCGTCTCTGGCGCTCACGCGGCCCCGAATGTCCACCGCACCGGTGGCCGACCGCTCGAACTGGCCGGCCAGCAAGCCGCCCACGGCCGCACCCGACATCAGGCCGCCACCGGCCAGCAGACCGTCCACAAAGGTGGTGGATGGCGCGGCGAAGGTCAGGCGGCCCACGTCCACCTGGCCGGAAGGCCCCACGGCGAAGCCATGGCTGTCCACAAACAGGATGTTGCCGCCGATGCGGCCGTCCAGCAGGCGGCTTTCCAGCCGGCCGTCCACCCGCACGCGCTGGTCCCGAACAATGTTGACCCACCAGTTGGCACCCTGCGGCACCGCCAGCTGGACCACGTCGCCCTGCCCCACCTGGAAGCGGGAATAGGTGCTGAACGCGTTGCCGTCGCGCAGGCTCTGGGTGCTGACCGTCGTCTGGTTGCCCTGGGTGCTCACCACGGTGGCGGTCTGCCCGGCGCCTTGCAGCGGCGTGATCACGGTCTGCGCCATCACCCAGGGCGCTGGCGAGCCCAGCGCCACCGCAGCGGCCAGCGCCAGGGGGCGCACCCGCACCACCAGGCGCCGCCTGGCGATGCGCGCCAAGGTGGCGAGGGATCGGGTGCGGTGGTGGGCGGTTTTCATGGTGTGCTTCTCGGTGGGGGGGGAGCTGCAGGGCAGCAAAAAAGGGCAGCCGCCGCGGCCTGCGGCGCGCAGGCTCAGGCCGGGTTCAGCGGCGTGTCAGCGGCAGCGGGCGGGGCCTCGGGAGCGTGGGCCGTGGCCACGGGCACCACGGACATGGCGGGCGCCACGGGCGCCGTGGG
>JAGXRS010000435.1 GCA_018335615.1 Hydrogenophaga sp.
CACATCCAGTCGGGCACGGTCAAGATCAACCGCACCACCACCGGCAACCTGGTCAATGCCCCCTTTGGCGGCGTCAAGAACTCCTCCACCTCGACCTTTCGCGAGTCCGGGCGCGTGGGCATGGAGTTCTTCACCCAGACCAAGATCGTCTACCGCGCTGCCTGATTCCCCCTTTTTCTCCATCCCATACACAACCCGAAACGCCCATGAAAACAGCTCTCAAACTGCAACTCGACGAAGCCCGCCTGATGGCACGGGCCGCCCTGGTCAAAGCACAGGACATCAACGTGCCGGAAACCGTCTGCATCACGGACGAAGGCGGCTTCCCGCTGGTGATGGAACGCATGGACGGCGCCCGCGTGACCGGCCCCCAGATTGCCTGGAACAAGGCCTTCACCGCCGCTGGCCACAAGCGCTCGACACACCTCTTCAACACCGCGCCCAACGGACCAGCCCTGCCGGGCAACGAGGCGTTCGGCATTCAGTGGAGTTTTGAAGGCAAATTTGCCGTGTTCGTCGGCGGCTTTCCCATCGTCGTCAACGGCGAAGTGGTCGGCGGCGTTGGCTTGAGCGGCGGTAACGGCGAGCAGGACACCGCCTGTGGCCTGGCCGCTCTGCAGGCGCTGAAAGACGCACTGGCCGCCAGCGGCCATGACGTCATGGTCCAGGCGGACATCAAGAAGTAAACCGCCCAGCTATTCCTCTGACGGAGTCGAGCATGAACCACCGCGTCATCTGGCAGGAAACGGGCCAGTCTTTCGAAGTCGATGAGGGCGAAGCCGTGCTGGAAGCGGCGCTGCGCTGCCAGGTGGCACTGCCGCACGAGTGCCAGCTGGGCGGCTGCGGGAGTTGCCGGGTCAAGGTGGTGGAGGGGGCCGTGGCCTACCCGAGCGAGGAGGGTGAGCCCGCCGATCTGCCGATGGGCTTGACCCCCGAAGAGGCCGAGGCGGGTTTCGCGCTGGCTTGCCAGGCGCGGCCGGCCAGCGACCTGGTGATCAGTGTGGCAGCGCCGCTGACGTGCTCCAGCCCCACCCGGGTGAGCGCAACGGTGGAGGCCGTGCAGGCGCTGACCCCAGACGTGACGCACCTGTGCCTGCGTCTGCCCGATGAGGCCCAGCTGGTGTACCGACCCGGTCAGTACATGAACGTGCAGCTCGGCGACGGCCGCCACCGCAGTTTCTCGATGGCCTCCAGGCCAAACGGCGGCTTGGTGGACTTCCACGTGCGGCGCATCCCGGGCGGCACCTTCACCGAGAAACGCCTGCCCACGTTGCGCGCAGGGCAGACGCTCGATGTGGAGTTGCCGCACGGCTCATTCGGCTTTCATGCCGAGGACTATCGCCCGCTGTTGATGGTCGCCACGGGTACCGGTCTGGCTCCCATCAAGAGCATGCTCGAAGCCCTGATGGACGACGAGGACTGTCCGCCAGTCAGCCTCTACTGGGGCATGCGCACAGAAGCGGATCTCTACCTGCACGAGGAGATTCAGCAATGGGCTGCGCGGCTCTACGAGTTCAAGTATGTGCCGGTGCTGTCACAGGCGAGTGCGCAGTGGACCGGGCGCCGGGGTTATGTGCAGCACGCGGTGATGGAAGACCTGCAGGACCTGTCGGAATACGCGATTTACCTGTGTGGCTCTCCTGCCATGATCAATGAGGCCAAGGTGGCTTTTTCCCACGGAGGGGCCTCCCTGGACCATGTGTACGCAGACGCTTTTCTCTTTCAGCCTGCGGATGAGCCGCTTCCCTGAGGGGCGTTGGCTTTCAGACGTTCCCAAGGGGAGCCCGACACAAGCGGTTCTCCCCAGGAGGACGTGCCCCGAATGCTGTCAGTTGGCTGACCCCGCTTCCTCGAAGCGGCTTTCTTTTCATCGTTGAATTCAGGGTGCAGGCAGTGGCGCTGCATCCTGCCGGCCAGCACGTGGTTCGGGCTGCGGTCGTTGACGTCGGGCAGGATGCCCAGCGCCTGCACCATCGTGGCGCCGGTGCGCCGTCGCGGTGGGCCTGCTTCTTGCCCACCGCGCCCTGGACGCTGGCGACAGGATCGTCCAGTAGCGCTCCACCAGGTCGCCGTCTTCCCAGCAGGTCATCCGGCGTTCACCGAGGCGGCACAGCGTGCCCATGCAGATCCCTCGAGCCTCTGCCGAGCCAAGGCAAAGGCGTCGTCATGCCCTCACGCAGCACCCGGAAGGATGCTCAGGCCCATGACCGACATCTTTGCCGGGCCCGGCACCGGGTCAAGCATTTCTTCGCCCGGCTCAAGCCGTCTCGGGCCATCGCCTGGACCCCAACGCCACGCAGCGTCGCCGCCGCCCTCTGCGCCCAGCGCGTCAAGCACCTGCGCTGAACGCCCGTCATCCGCACGCGCTACCATCGCGCACTTCGGCTGCCGCCACCGCTGCCATTCCCAGACGTCCCCCGTTTTCCCCCATGAACTCTCTGCATTTCGTCACCGCCGGCCAGGGCCCGCTCGTTGTCCTCAGCCACGCCCTGGGCTGCGACCTGAGCATGTGGGACGGCGTGAGTGCCGCCCTCCAGGACCGCTACACCGTGCTGCGTTACGACCAGCGCGGCCACGGGCTCAGCCATGCACCAGACCGTCCCTACAGCATGGAGGACCTGGCCGAGGACGCGGCCGGCCTGATCCGCGCCCACGCCCCAGGACAGCCGGTGCACTTCGTCGGCCTGTCCATGGGCGGCATGACTGCCCAGGCCCTGGGTGCACGCCACCCCCAACTGGTGCGCAGCCTGGTCATTGCCAATTCGGCCAGCCATTACGACGAGGCCGCCCGCGCGATGTGGCAGGCGCGCATCGATTCCGTACATGCCCAGGGCGTACCTTCCATTGCTGACGGCGCCATGCTGCGCTGGTTCACGCCTGAATTCCGGGCCGACGTCCACGCCGGTGGTGCTGCCCGCACGGCCGCTTTGCGCACCGTGCTCGAACGCCATGCCTCCACACCCTACGCCCACGCCTGCGACGCAGTGGCTCGCATCGACCTGGACGCCGGGAACGCCCGCATCGCGTGTCCCACGCTGGTGAT
>JAGXRS010000436.1 GCA_018335615.1 Hydrogenophaga sp.
CAGGTCGGCCAGCGCCAGCCGCGGCCCGCTGAGCTGCCCCACCAGCCGGGGCGGGTTCTCGCGCTGGAAGTAGCGCACATCGCCCGCCAGTTCGCTGCTGCCGATGGTGGCGCGCTCCACCTGCAGGCGCCACTCGCCACTTTCCTGCGCGATGCGCCCGCGCAGGTCGAAAGGGGGCGTCTGCGGCAGGGTCACGCCCAGCGGGTCCCCCACCTGCGCCAGCGAGGGGCCGCGGAAATGCAGGCTGCCTTCCCAGCGCGGAGCGCCCAGCAGCGCGGCGGCGTGGCCGTCGAAGAGGATGCGGGACGACGCCACCGTGCCCTCCACCCGCAGCGGCACGGCCGGCGCACGGCCGCCGTCGTCGTCGTTCAGCAGGGGCAGGGTGCTGCCGGCCCGGGCCTCCAGCTGCAGGGGCAGTGCCCGGTAGCGGCCTTCGATCAGTGCCACATACCCGGCCTCGCCCGCTTCCAGCGAGGCACCTTCACGGCCCTCCAGGCGCACGCCGAGCGCCACGTCCAGTGGCTGGTCGACCCAGCCAATCGTGCCCTGGCCCACCACCAGCCGGCCGAACCGGGGCAGTTCCCGGGAGCCCGTGCGGTCTTCTGTGGGCGGTTCGCGCTCGCCCATCCAGGTGGCGCGCCCGTCCTCCGTACGCACCAGGTGGGCGTCCAGCGTGGCCGCCTCCAGCGAGCGCACGCGCAGCTGTTCGCCCTGGCGCCAGCGCCGCAGGTCGCCCCAGCGCCAGGTCAATTCGATGTTCCGAGCGTCCAGCAGGTGCGGGACGTCAAAGCCTTCGGCCGCTGCCATGCGCAGATGACCCACCGTCAGCACGGGGGGGCGCAGCAGCCGCAGGCGGAAGTCGCCTTCCAGCGTGGTCTGCAGGCCAGTGCCTCGGGCCACCGCGTTTTGCAGTGGCCCACGTAAAAATGGCCAGCCCGCCAGCTCACAGAGCAGGAGGACCAGCACAAGGATGCCCACGATGGCCCCGCCCGTTCGCGCGGGGTGTTGCCAGTTCGTCATGAACAGTCCACCACCGGGCGCCGCTCTGCTGTCAGACAGGCAGGCCGGTGATCGTGGCGGTGGGGCATGGGGGCGGGGGTGAGCGCCGCGTCGGTCGAGCCGGCAAGAGGCGCCCACGCATGGGTCAGCGGTAGATGTCGCTGCCGCGCGACGTGCGCCAGTGGTTTTCCAGGTGCTCGGCGTCTTCGTCGTTGCGCGTCTTCAGACCCATCAGGATGCCGCCCTCCTTGACGCCCTTCTCATAGTGCTTCACGCGCTCTTCGGGAATGCCCCAGCCGACCAGGGCGCCCACCAGGCCACCGGCTGCACCACCGGCACCGGCGCCCGCCAGTGCGGCGGCGATAGGGCCGGCCACCACCAGGCCCAGGCCGGGAATGGCGATGCTCGTGCCCACCGCGGCCACGGCCGCGGCAATGGCACCCAGCGTGCCGCCAATGCCGGCGCCCACGCCAGCACCTTCGGCGGCCTTGTTGCCGAGTTCGGTTTCTTGGCCGGCGGCATTGTCGAAATGGCGCTTGCGGGTGTCGTCGGACATCACCAGGTTCACGTCGTCGCGGCTGTAGCCGCGGTCAATGGCGCCCTGGTAGGCCTGCTCGGCGCTCTCGCGGTCGTGGAAGAGGCCGGTCATGTAACGGGAATCGGAAGCCATGGGAATCTCCTGTTGGATGTGTTGCACAGCCCTCGCTCGGGCGAAGGTATGGGGGGGTGGCAAACGGCGCGCCCGCCGGCCCGGTTCACCCGGCCATGGCGCCCATCACGCTGGCGCCGCCCGGCTGGCAAAGCTGGCCGCAAGCCTTGCCGCAGGCCGCCGGCACCAGGGCTGGCCGCGGAAAGCCCGCCGATGCGCCGGTGCCCCTGCACGGGCGCGGCGTTTGCCGGCATGGGTGGACACCCCAGCGCAGGCCCCCTGACCGGGCGCTGCTCCCGCCATCCACTGAACAGGAGAGACCATGAAATCGATTCCCCGCCTGCTGGCCGTCTCGGCCGCCGTCCTCACCCTGGCCGCGTGCCAGACCACCGACCGCGTGCACAGCGACCTCGCCACCGCCAACCAGGTCGTCGCACAGGCCAGCACCGACCCGCATGTGGCCCGCCATGGCACGCTGGAGTTGCAGCGCGCGCAGCAGACCCTGCGCCAGGCCGAGGCCGCCTGGGTGCGCAACCGCGACGAAGAGGAAGCCCGCCACCTCGCCTACCTGGCCCAGCAGCGCGCCCGCACCGCGCTGGCCATGGGCGAGCAGGCCCGTGCCGAGGAGATGCTGCAGCAGGCCGGCGCCGAGCGCGAGCGCATCCGCCTGGAAGCCCGCACCCGCGAGGCCGAGCTGGCCACGCGCCGCGCGCAGGCCGCCCAGTCCACCGCCCAGACGGCGCAGGCCAGCGCCCAGACCGCACGCCAGCAGGCCGAGCAGTCCCGCGAGCAGGCCGAGCAGGCCCGCCAGCGCGCCGAGCAGGAGTCCCAGCGCGCGGCACAGGAGTCGCAGCGCGCCGCCGCACTGGAGCGCGAACTGCAGGAGCTGCAGAGCCAGAACACGCAGCGCGGCATGGTCGTGACACTGGGCGACGTGCTGTTCGCCACCGGCCGCGCCGAGCTCTCGCCCGGCGCCCAGCGCAGTGTGGACAAACTGGCCGAGGTGCTGAGCCGTTTCCCTGAGCGCCGGGTGATGATCGAAGGCTTCACCGACAGCGTGGGCTCCGAGGCGTCCAACCTGGCCCTGTCGCAGCGCCGGGCCAACGCTTTCCGCATGGCCCTGCTGGCCCGCGGCGTGGCCGGCGACCGCATGGAGGTGCGGGCCCATGGCGAGGCCTACCCGGTGGCCGACAACAGCACACCCGCCGGGCGCCAGCGCAACCGCCGGGTCGAGGTGCTGTTCTCCGACGGGCAGGGCCGCTTCATCGAGCGCTGAAACCCGGCTCAATGACAAACGCCCCGCCGCGGTGTGCACCGGGCGGGGCGTTTCCAGGTCGGTGTCAGCGGGGTGGGCGCATCAGCCGCGTGGGTCGGCTGCCGGGAAATCGGGAAACACCAGCTTGTCCACCGGAAAGCCTTGCTGGCGCGCGCGCTCGATCAGCGCCTGCGTGCGTTCGGGCGACAGATCCGGGCGGCGCGAGAGCACCCACAGATGCGAGCGACCCGGGTCGCCCACCAGGGCCTCGGTGTAGCGGTCGTCCACATGCAGGATCCAGTAGTCGGACCAGGCGAACGGGAACACGCCCAGCCACTGCAGCCAGTCGGGCAGCAGGTTGACCTTGAGCCGCCCCCCGCCACTGCCCGGTACCGTGCGGGCCACGCCACGCGCTTCGTGCACGCTGCCGTCCCTGGCCGGGCACTGGTTCACCACTTCCAGCACCGGCCCGCGCGGGCCGGCCCCCATCAGGCGGTAGGTGGCGGTGGCCTGGCCTTCGCAGTGGCTTTCAAAAGACGTGGGCAGGCGGGCGACCTCGTACCAGTGGCCGGCGTAACGCTGCAGGTCCACCCGTGGCATGGTGACCAGGGGCGCTGCGGCCTCGGCCGTGAGGCCGCGGCGCTGCGCCAGCCAGCCCTCCACCAGCGGCAGGCCCACGGCCAGCGCGGTGCTGGCCGTGGCGGGGTTCACCTTCGCGCGCACCGATTCCGGCATGAGCGGCCAGCCCAGGCCCAGCAGGCGCACCCAGCCCGCGCCCTGGCCGGGTGAGCGGGCCACCGCCTTGGACAGCTGCACGCCCCCCGGCGTGCGGTGGTGCCGGCTGGCGAACAGCGCGGCAATGCCCAGCGAAATCACCGCGCCCGCGATGGGCAGCGCCAGCTTGCGGTGGCGCGTGGCATGGTCCAGCCGGCGCACGAAGTGCTCCGCTCGCCGGTGCAGGTGTTCCTCGCGGTTCACCAGCCGGATCTCGGTCATCCGTATGCGCTCGTCCAGTTCGGCCATGCCGCTCTTGGACGGGTCCGGGATCTTGGTGTTGTCAACCAGAAGCTGTGGCGGTGGTGCTGTCAGTTGGGTCATGGCGCGGCGTCGGGACAGGGGGGACAGGAGGGGGTTTGGTTGACGGGCTGATCATCAGGTGGCGCCGCGTGGCCGGCAGCTTCA
>JAGXRS010000437.1 GCA_018335615.1 Hydrogenophaga sp.
GAGCCGGTACTGGGCGACGGTTTCGATACTGGCGGGGTCGCCAGCGGCGAGGACGATCGGCCTGGCGCTCCGGCGGTGGTGCCGGTCACCCTCAACCATGTGGTCAGCCCGCCCGAACGCAAAACCGCCCTGGACGTCCTGATCGATGCCATCACGCCCCTCGTGCCCGAGGGCGAGGTGTCGGGGGAGACCTTGATCGCCGCCTTGCCTGGCACACGCCGCGTCGGTAGCAAGCCGTTCGCGGTCGAGGGGATGAGCGAAGCCAGCGGCGAGTGGGAAACCCCGCGGCCCGGCCAGCGCTACCGCGTGCTGCAGGCCGGGGTGCAGCTGGCCAACCGCTCTGGGCCCCTCAACGACATCGAGTTTTCCGAGTTCGTGATCAAGGCCCAGGCCTTCGCCGACGCCGTGGGTGCGGCCACCGATTTTCCCGACATGCGGGCCGAAGTGGCGCGTGCCCGTGAGCTGGACGCCTTTGCCAGCGACCACGATGCGCAGCTTGGCTTCACTTTGCGGGCCCGCCGTGCCGCCTGGAGCCCCGGCTTTGTGGCGCAGCACGCATCGCGGCTGGGCTTCGTGCCCGGTGCCTTGCCCGGGCGCATGGTGCTGCCAGGCAGCCAGGCGGGGCAAACCCCCATCCTCACCCTGAGCTTCGATCCCCAGGCCGCCATGGCCGAAGACCCCGAGCAGAGCGCGCTGCGCGACATCGCGCTTTCTTTGGAAGTCACCCATGTGCCGCGGGACGAGCAGGCATTTGTTCGCATGCGCCAGGCGGCTGCCGCCCTCGCCGAGGCCATGGAGGGCGTGGTCACCGACGACGCCGGGCAGCCACTCTCGGCCGAGGTCATGGACCAGATCGGCGCCGACCTGGAAAGCCTGTACGACGCGCTCGATTCGCGCGATCTGTCGGCCGGCTCGCCGCAGGCGCGCCGGCTGTTCAGTTGACCCTTCGCCGATGACAGGGCCGATCACGTCGTCGATGGGTTAAACACCGCTTTGCGCTGCACCGACGATGCGCCCCCCGCAGAGGCGATGCCGTCGGCCTGGCCTGTGACCCGCCCGGGACCCCCGGGGTCGGTGCCTCGGCATCCTGGCTTGCACTTTCTTTCACGCCTGCTCCGTTGCAGGTGCTTTGATCATGACCACCCCTGACCTTTTCTCCCCGCAGCCCACACCGGCCGAGCGCGCGGCCGAGCTGCGCGCCACCTTGCACCACCACGCGCACCGCTACTACACCCTGGACGCGCCCGAAATTCCCGATGCGGAATACGATCGGCTGTTCCAGGAGTTGCAGGCCATCGAGGCGGCCATGCCCGAGTTGCGCACGCCCGATTCGCCCACGCAACGGGTGGGCGGTTCGGTGCTGGACGGCTTCAAGCCGGTGCGCCACGCGGTGCCCATGCTGTCGATCAACACCGAGACCGACACCGAAGCCACCGGCGCGCGAAACTTCGACGCCCGGGTGCGGCGCGCGCTGGGCCTGGCCGAGGACGATCCGCCGGTGGAATACGTGGCCGAGCTGAAGTTTGACGGCCTCGCGATGAACCTGCGTTATGAACATGGCGTGCTGGTGCAGGCCGCCACGCGCGGCGATGGTGAGGTGGGCGAAGACGTGACGCAGAACATGCGCACGCTGCGCCAGATTCCGCTCAGGTTGCCTGCTGGTGCTCCGCCCGTGCTGGAAGTGCGCGGCGAGGTCTACATGCGCCGTGACGATTTCGAGGCCTTGAACGAGCGCCAGCGCGAGCGCATCGCCGCCGGGGCCAAGGGTGAAAAAACCTTTGTGAACCCCCGCAACGCCGCGGCCGGTGCCGTGCGCCAGCTCGACCCGGCCATCGCTGCTCGGCGCCCCTTGAGCTTTTTCGCTTACGGCGTGGGCGAATTGACGCCGGCAGAGCAGGGCGGCCCCAGCTTCGACACGCACCACGCCCTGCTCATGCAGCTCAAGGCCTGGGGCTTCCCGGTGGCCGATCAGACCGCGCTGGCCCGCGGCGCCGACGAACTGGTGGCCTTCCACCAGCGCATCGGCGCCAGCCGCGACCAGCTGCCCTACGACATCGACGGCGTGGTCTACAAGGTCAACTCGCTGGCGCTGCAACGCAGGCTGGGCTTCGTCACGCGCGAGCCGCGCTGGGCCGTGGCGCACAAGTACCCGGCGCAGGAGCAGATGACCACCGTGCTCGCCATCGATGTGCAGGTGGGCCGCACCGGCAAGCTCACCCCGGTGGCCAAGCTCGCCCCCGTGTTCGTGGGCGGTGTCACGGTGACCAACGCCACGCTGCACAACGAAGACGAAGCCCGCCGCAAGGACGTGCGCGTGGGCGACACCGTGGTGGTGCGCCGCGCCGGCGACGTGATTCCCGAGATCGTCAGCGTAGTGCCCGTCTCGCTGAACGGCGGTTCCGATGCACCCACCACCCGCGGCGTGCCCTTCACCATGCCCACCCACTGCCCGGTGTGCGGCAGCGAAGCCGAGCGCGAACCTGGCGAGGTGGACCACCGCTGCTCCGGCGGGCTGTTCTGCGCTGCCCAGCGCAAGCAGGCCATGCTGCACTTTGCGCAGCGCCGCGCAGTGGAAATCGAGGGCCTGGGCGACAAGCTGGTGGAGCAGCTGGTGGACAGCGGCGTGGTGAAGACCCTGCCCGACCTCTACCGCCTGGGCTTCACGGCCCTGGCCGCTCTGGACCGCATGGCCGACAAATCGGCCCAGAACATCGTGGCCGCGCTGGAAAAATCCAAGCGCACCACACTGCCGCGCTTTCTGTTCGGTCTGGGCATCCGCCATGTGGGCGAGGCCACGGCCAAAGACCTGGCCCGCCACTTCGGCCAGCTCGACCGCATCATGGACGCCACCGAAGAGCAGCTGCTGGCCGTCAACGCTGTCGGCCCGGTGGTCGCCCACAGCATCCGCACCTTCTTCGACCAGCCACACAACCGCGAAGTGGTGGAGCAACTGCGCGCCTGCGGCCTCAGCTGGGAAGAGAGCGAGCCGGCAGAACAGGTCCCCCAGCCCCTGGCCGGTCAGACCTTCGTGCTCACCGGCACCTTCCCCACGCTCTCACGCGACCAGGCCAAAGACCTGCTGGAAGCCGCCGGCGCCAAGGTGGCCGGCTCGGTGAGCAAGAAGACGAGTTATGTGGTGGCAGGGGCGGAGGCGGGCAGCAAGCTGGACAAGGCGCAGGCGCTGGGGGTACCGGTGATGGATGAGGCGGGGATGTTGGCGCTGCTGAACAACACATAGGGACATCGCACCGCGGCCGCGCTGGATGCGCCTTTATTCCTCACTTGAACTTGTAATGGTCCCGGTTCAGCACCGCTGCCACGGCCGTCACCTCTTCGGGAAACAAACCGAGGTTCATGGTGGTGTTGCACATCTCGACCATGCCCCGCAGCAGGCCGGCGGTGTTGATCTTGCCCATGGGTTTGTACATGGCACTGCCGTCGCCGCCGACTTTGCTGATGTGGCATTGCGTGCATTGGTGCTCGGCGATCAGCTTCTGTCCCAGGGCCAGGTCGGCGTCTTTGAAGATGTCGGCGCCTTGGGCGCGGGCCGGGCTTGCGGCCATCAGGGTGGCGCCAGCCAGCGTCAGGGCAGCAGTGGCCAGGCGCAGCGTCTTTGAGTGGTGCAGAGCGGTGGCGTGGTCGGTGGACGGTGTTGGTGCGAACATGGAATCCTCCTGGTGCAAGCGGGGTGGGTGGGCGGAAGGTAACCTTGATACGCCACACTGTAGCCCGCTCCGGCCATTCACCCTATGGGGTATTCCTCGTTCACCCGGACCCTTTTGCCTCGCAGACTCTTCATGACCGTTCACACCATCCTCAAAATGGGCGACCCCCGCCTGCTGCGCACCGCCCAGCCCGTCCCCGTTTTTGACACACCCGAGCTGCACACCCTGGTGGCCGATCTGCTCGACACCATGCACGCGGCGAATGGTGCCGGTCTGGCGGCGCCGCAGATCGGCGTGGACCTGCAGGTGGTCATCTTCGGCAGCGACGCGCCCAACCCGCGTTACCCGGACGCGCCGGTGGTGCCGAGCACGGTGCTGGTGAACCCGGTCATCACGCCGCTGGGCGACGAGGAAGAAGAGGGCTGGGAAGGCTGTCTGTCGGTGCCCGGCTTGCGGGGTGTGGTGCCACGCTGGAAGCGCATCCGCTACCAGGGCTTTGACGAACGCGGCAACGCCATCGACCGCGAGGCGGAGGGATTCCACGCCCGCGTGGTGCAGCACGAGTGCGACCACCTGTGGGGCACGCTGTACCCGATGCGGGTGCGTGATTTCAGCCGTTTCGGCTTCACCGAGGTGCTGTTTCCTGGCCTGGATGCGGCCCAGGACGACTGAGCCGCCAGGAACGCCCGCACCGGCTCACTGCTGCAGGGTTTCCAGCAGCTGGGTCTCGATCTGGATCTGGCGCCGGTTCATCTGCAGTTGGGGGCCGCTGATGAGGAAGGTGTCTTCCACGCGCTCGCCGAGCGTGGTGATCTTCGCCAGCTGCACGCTGATGTCGTGCTCCGCGAGCACCCGGGCGATGCAGTAGAGCAGGCCGGCGCGGTCGCTGGCCGATACCGAGAGCAGCCAGCGCTGCGCCTTCTCGTCGGGCCGCAGGTCCACCCGCGGCGTCACCGGGAAGTTCTTGACCCGCCGAGACAGGCGCCCGCGCGTAGGTGGCGGCAGCGGGCCGCGTTCGTCAATGGTGCGCGCCAGCTTGTTTTCCACCATGGCGGTGAGTTCGCGGTAGTGCTCCGACAGGGTGGGCGCCACCACCTGGAAGGTGTCGAGCGCGTGGCCGGTCTGGGTGGTGTGCACGCGCGCGTCCAGGATGCTGAAGCCCGAGCTGTCGAAGTAGCCGCAGATGCGGGCGAACAGGTCGTGCTGGTCGGGGGCGTACACCAGCACCTGCAGGCCTTCGCCTTCGGGCGACAGGCGCGCCCGCACGATGCAGGGCTCGGGCG
>JAGXRS010000438.1 GCA_018335615.1 Hydrogenophaga sp.
GGGTCTGGTCGGGGCGAACCTGAGCCCAGTGCACCAGCCGGTCGGTGAGCCGCTCGGGGTAGGGCAGCAGGTCGTTGTCGGCTCGCAGGTAGTGCACGCCGGAGTCGCCATCGCGCAGCACGGCGCGTGTCACGCCGAAGGTCAGGGGTCGATATTTCGTGGTGCTCATGTTGTCTCCATCTGTTTCGAGCATGTCTGCCTGGCTGGACGCCCAGGTCTCACCGGCGCATGGGTCTGTTTTCTTCACCCGGTGATGCCGAGGAGCCGCCCTTCGATGAACTCGGGGGGCCTCGGGCATCGCCTGCCTTCAACGGCGATGCGCCGCAGTCGGCGCGTGGCTTACTTCTGAACTTTCGCGGCCTTGCCTTCCAGGAAGGCGCGCACGCGCTCCTTGGCTTCGGGTGCGCTCTGGGCGATCGAGGCCATCAGGGCCTCGGTGAACAGGCCGTGGTCGGCCGGTTGCTCGGCGATGCGGGGCAGGGCGTGCATCAGCGCGAAGTTCGTCATGCGGGCATTGGCGGCGATGCGCGTGGCCAGCTCGAGCGCCTTGTCCAGCGCGGTGCCGGTGGGCACCACGTACTGCGAGAGGCCGATGCGCTCACCGTCGGCGGCGTTGTAGACGCGGCCGGTGAACATCATGTCGGTCATGCGGGCTGCACCGATCAGCTTGGGCACGCGCACCGCACCGCCGCCGCCGACGAAGATGCCGCGCGTGCCTTCGGGCAGCGCATAGAAGGTGCTCTCGTCGGCCACGCGGATGTGGCAGGCACTGGCCAGCTCCAGGCCGCCGCCCACCACCGCCCCGTGCAGCGCGGCCACCACGGGCACGGTGCCTTTTTCCACGCAGTCCAGCGCGGCGTGCCACATGCGCGAGTGGAAGACGCCGTCTGACGCATCTCGTTCGCTCAGTTCCGACAGGTCCAGGCCCGCGCAGAAATGGTCGCCTTCACCGTTCACGACGGCCGCACGCACGCTCTGCGGCAGGTTCTGGAAGGCGTCGCGCAGCGCGAGGATGAGCCCGTCGTTGAGGGCGTTGCGCTTGGCCGGGCGGGTCAGCGTGACGATGGCGATCTGGTTCTGCTCGCCATGCAGGCGCACGCTGAGGTCGGGGTGTGGGGTGGTCATGGTGGTCCGGGTTTTGGAGCTTGTTGGGTGCTCGAATTATTGTTATAAACCATAACCAAATCAAGAAAAATTTGTACCCGTGACCCCGTGTTTACCCCTAGTTGCCCTGCAGCAGGAGCCCCGATGGACCATCAGAACCTGATCGCGATCGACATCCACACACACGCCGAAGTGAGTTGCTGGAACCCGTTCGATCACTACGGCGAGGCGTACGACCGGGCGGCCGACCAGTACTTCGGCAGCAACCGCCGTCCCACCATTGCCGAGACCATTGCCTACTACCGCGAGCGCAAGATCGGCCTGGTGATGTTCACGGTGGACAGCGAGTCCCAGCTCGGCCGCCGTCGCATTCCCAACGAGGAGATTGCGCAGGCGGCGCGCGAGAACAGCGACATGATGATCGCCTTCGCCAGCGTCGACCCGCACAAGGGGAAGATGGGCGCGCGCGAGGCCGAACGCCTGATTGCCGAGGAGGGCGTCAAGGGCTTCAAGTTCCACCCCACGGTGCAGGGCTACCACCCCTACGACAAGATGGCCTGGCCCATCTACGAGGTGATCAACGCCCACAAGCTGCCGGCCATCTTCCACACGGGGCACAGCGGCATCGGCTCAGGCATGCGCTGCGGCGGCGGCCTGCGGCTGGAGTACAGCAACCCCATGCACCTGGACGACGTGGCGATCGACTTTCCCGACATGCAGATCGTCATGGCGCACCCCAGCTTCCCCTGGCAGGACGAGGCGCTGAGCGTGGCCATGCACAAGCCCAACGTGTGGATCGACCTCAGCGGCTGGAGTCCGAAGTACTTTCCCAAGCAGCTCGTGCAGTACGCCAACACGCTGCTGAAAGACCGCGTGCTGTTCGGCAGCGACTACCCGCTCATCACGCCCGAACGGTGGATGAAAGACTTCGAGGTGGCCGGCTTCAAACCCGAGGTGATGCCCGGCATTCTCAAAGGCAATGCGGTGCGCCTGCTCGGCCTGGGCTGACCTTCGCCGCTTTTTTCACTTCCTCTCAATTTTTCCTCAACCCACCCTCAACAGAAGGAGACAAGCCCATGTCCTCATGGAAATTCAAACTCGCCGGCGTCGCACTGGCCGCCGCCACCAGCGTGGGCGCGTTCGCGCAAGAGGTGACGCTGCGCCTGCACCAGTTTCTGCCCGCGCAAGGCACCGTGCCGTCCAAGGCGCTCGTTCCCTGGGCCAAGAAGATCGAAGACGAGTCCAAGGGCCGCATCAAGATCCAGATGTTCAGCTCCATGCAGCTGGGCGGCACGCCGCCCCAGCTGTACGACCAGGCGCGCGACGGCGTGGTCGACATCGTCTGGACCCTGCCCGGCTACACGCCGGGGCGCTTCCCCAAGTCCGAGGTGTTCGAGCTGCCCTTCATCGCCGGCCTCTCGGCCGAGAAGACCTCGCGCGCGCTGTGGGACTACGTGCAGAAGAACGCCATGGACGAGTACCGCGACGTGCACGTGCTGGCCCTGCACACGCACGGCCCCGGCCTGTTCCACACCAAGCAGCCCGTGACCGGACTGGAGAGCCTGCGCGGCATGAAGATCCGCGGCGGCACCCGCGTGGTCAACAGCATGCTGGTGAAGCTTGGCGCCACGCCGGTGGGCATGCCCGTGCCGGCCGTGACCGAAGCGCTGTCCAAAGGCGTGCTGGACGGCACCACCATTCCCTGGGAGGTGGCGCCGGCCTTGAAGGTGCAGGAACTGGTGAAGAACCACACCACCTTCGCCGGTGACCGCGCGCTGTACGTGACGACCTTCGTCGTGGCCATGAACAAGAACGCCTATAACAAGCTGCCCGCCGACCTGAAGAAGGTCATCGACGACAACTCCGGCGCCGAATTCAGCGCCCTGATCGCGCGCACGCAGGACGTGGGCGACAACATCGGCCGCGACCTGGCGCTGAAGAACGGCAACAAGATCACCGAACTGGAAGCGGCCGAGGTGCAGCGCTGGAAGCGCACCGCCGGTACGGTCGAGTCCGAGTGGGTGAAGGACATGCAGTCCAAGAACGTGGACGGTGCCCGCTTGGTGGCCGAGGCCAAGGCCTTGATCAGCAAATACGACAAGTGAGTCGGCTCGACCGCTGAGCCCGTGCGCTGATCGCCCATTTCAGCCACCAGCAAATCCACCCCGTCGTGCTGTTTCCCCTGGCCGCCCGGTTCGCCGTGCGGCCTTTTGGTGGTGGCCTGATGACGGCCTTCCTGCGGCGGCACCGGGTGGGCGACCCGTGTTGCCTGCCGGCGGAACACCCCGGCCAGCCGCCTCCAACTATCGCAGTTGGTTATAGCTGAAAGACTGTCTTGCTGCTTTTCAATGGGTGGCAAAACGCGCACAGTCCAGCCCCATCGCTGCGGCATCGCTGCCGGCGTGCCGGCCCGCCTGGGCCAGCCCCTTCCCGCGCTTCTCAAGGAAACAAGCATGA
>JAGXRS010000439.1 GCA_018335615.1 Hydrogenophaga sp.
GCGGGCTTGAGCCATTCGCGGGCGTCGAACTTCTCGGGGTTCTCGGCCAGGAACTTGCGCACCGCACCGGTCATGGCCATGCGGATGTCGGTGTCGATGTTGATCTTGCGCACGCCGTGCTTGATGGCTTCCTGGATCTCGGCCACCGGCACGCCGTAGGTTTCCTTCATCGCGCCGCCGTACTGGTTGATGATGGCGCGCAGCTCCTGCGGCACGCTGCTGGAGCCGTGCATCACCAGGTGGGTGTTGGGAATGCGGGCGTGGATTTCCTTCACGCGCGAAATCGCCAGGATGTCACCCGTGGGCGGGCGGCTGAACTTGTAGGCGCCATGGCTGGTACCGATGGCGATCGCCAGCGCGTCGAGCTGGGTGGCCTTGACGAACTGGGCCGCCTCTTCCGGGTCGGTCAGCATCTGGGCATGGTCCAGCTTGCCTTCGGCGCCGATGCCGTCTTCCTCACCCGCCTCACCCGTTTCCAGGTTGCCCAGGCAGCCGAGTTCGCCTTCCACCGTCACACCGGTCTGGTGGGCCAGCTGGACGACCGAGCGCGTCACCTCGACGTTGTAGTCGAAGCTCGCGGGCGTCTTGCCGTCTTCCATCAGCGAGCCGTCCATCATCACCGAGCCGAAGCCCAGGGCAATGGCGCCTTCGCAGACCTTGAGGCTGGTGCCGTGGTCCTGGTGCATCACCATCGGGATGTGGGGGTACATCTCGGCAGCGGCCTGGATCAGGTGCTTGATGAAGGCCTCGCCAGCGTACTTGCGGGCGCCGGCGCTGGCCTGCAGGATGACCGGTGCGCCGACCTCGTCGGCGGCGGCCATCACGGCCTGCACCTGCTCCAGGTTGTTCACGTTGAAAGCCGGAATGCCGTAACCATTCGCCGCAGCGTGGTCGAGCAGTTCGCGCATGGAAACGAGTGCCATAAATTCACCTCAAGACTGTTGGTAACCGGTTTGTAACCCGCGGAATTCTAGCCGCCGCGATTGACGCATTCGTTACAGGACGTCAGGCTGCCGTGCAGATCTTGAGGGTGTTGGTGCCGCCCGGCTGGCCCATCGGTTCGCCCACGGTGATGGCGTAGACGTCGCCGCTCTGCACGATGCCGCGCGCCTTCAGGTGCGCCTCGGCGTCGGCCAGGGCGGTGTCGCGGTCGGCGCTGGTGTCCATCAGCAGGGGCCGCACGTTGCGGTAGAGCGTCATCTTGCGCTGCGCGCTCAGGCTGGAGGTGACGGCGTAGATGGGCATGCGCACGCTGTGCCGGCTCATCCACAGCGCGGTGGAGCCGGATTCGGTCAGCGCCACGATGGCCTTGGCGCCCAGGTGGTGGGCGGTGAACAGCGCGCCCATGGCAATGGCCTGGTCGATGCGGGTGAAGCGCGCGCCCACGAAGTCGTCTTCCAGCGGGTCGTAGTCGGTCTTCTCGGCTTCGCGGCAGATGTTGGCCATCTCCACCACGGTCTGCAGCGGGTACTTGCCGGCGGCGGTCTCGGCGCTGAGCATCACCGCATCGGTGCCGTCGAGCACGGCGTTGGCCACGTCGCTCACCTCGGCGCGGGTGGGCACCGGGTTGAAGATCATGCTCTCCATCATCTGCGTGGCGGTGATGACCACCTTGTCCATGTCGCGCGCCATCTTGATCATGTGCTTCTGCAGGCCCGGCACGGTGGCGTTGCCCACCTCCACCGCCAGGTCACCGCGCGCCACCATGATGCCGTCGGACACCTTGAGGATGTTGGCCAGCTCGGGAATGGCTTCGGCGCGTTCGATCTTGGCGATCAGGAACGGCTTGTGGCCGGTGGCCGCACCGGCCATGTTGCACAGCTGGCGTGCCAGCTCCATGTCGGTCGCGTTCTTGGGGAAGCTCACCGCCACGTAGTCGGCCTGCAGGCCCATGGCGGTGCGGATGTCGTCCATGTCTTTCGCGGTGAGCGCCGGCGCGGTGAGGCCGCCGCCCTGCTTGTTGATGCCCTTGTTGTTGGACAGCTCGCCGCCCAGCTTGACCGTGGTGTACACGGCCGGCCCCACCACCTTGTCGATGGTGAGCACGATCAGCCCATCGTTGAGCAGCAGCGTATCGCCAGCCTTCACGTCGCGCGGCAGCTCCTTGTAGTCCAGGCCCACGCCCTGGATGTCGCCGGGCTCGGTGCGGGACGCATCGAGCACGAATGGCTGGCCAGGTTCGAGCTGCACCTTGCCCTGCGCGAACTTGCCGACGCGGATCTTCGGCCCCTGCAGGTCGGCCATGATGCCCACCTCCTGCCCCGCACGCTGCGCCGCTTCGCGCACCAGCGTGGCGCGGTCGATGTGGTCCTGCGCCGTACCATGCGAGAAGTTGAGCCGCACCACGTTCACCCCGGCGCGGATCATCTGTTCGAGCAAGGCGGGATCGCTGGACGCGGGGCCAAGGGTGGCAACGATTTTGGTGGCGCGCTGGGGCATGGATCGGTTCTCCGGGGTGTGAAAGTCTGTAACTTGGTT
This sequence comes from Hydrogenophaga sp., assembly GCA_018335615.1. Classification (GTDB taxonomy): domain Bacteria; phylum Pseudomonadota; class Gammaproteobacteria; order Burkholderiales; family Burkholderiaceae_C; genus Hydrogenophaga. The sequence goes on from JAGXRS010000439.1 coordinate 2,479, forward strand.
TCAATTATCCGTGAACCCGCCGGCGTCCGGCCGCCGCGTTTGGACCCGTCTGGTCACAGCGGCTGCAAATGCTTGCAACGCGCACCGGTGCGCTGGTCCGCTCGCCATCGCGCAGAAAACACGGCGTGGCGACGCGGTGCACAGCCCCGGTTCCTGCGCGGCCAGGGGCCCCGCCTGAGGCCTGGCGCTCACCCCTGCCGCGCCGGGTCCGGCACCGCGGCCTGCCCAGGCGTTGAAACGTCTGCGCCGCAAGGCTCATGCAATCGTCAAACCCGATGCTAGGATGGCTTGAGCCTCGGGCTCGCGCAGCGAGCCGGCCGACCTGGCGAATCCCCACCCCTTCCACAGGCTCCACCTACCACGCAACACATGGACAACACCGGTTTCCCTGTCGTGGGCATCGGCGCCTCGGCCGGCGGCATCGACGCCTTTCGCAACTTCTTCGAGCGCCTGCCCGCCGATGCGGGCATGGCTTTCGTGGTCATCCTGCACCTGCCCGCTGACCGCAAGAGCATGCTGACCGACATCCTGCAGCGCTGGACGGGCATGCGCGTGGTGGACGCCGACGACGGCACACAGATCGAGCCCGACTGCGTGTACGTGCCCCCCCCGCATTCGGTGGTGACGCTGGCCGACGGGCGCCTGAGGGTGCAGCCCTCCGGGCCGGACGAGCAGCGCTTTTTCCGGCCCATCGACTCCTTCTTCGACTCGCTGGGCACGGCACTGCGCGAGCGCGCGGTGGGCATCGTGCTCTCGGGCACCGGCAGCGACGGCGCGCTGGGACTGAAGGTGATCAAGGAGTGCGGTGGCCTGACCATTGCCCAGGGTTCGCAGGGCAGCGCGCCCGAATACCCGGGCATGCCGGGCGCGGCCATCGCCACCGGCTCGGTGGACCTGGTGACGTCG
>JAGXRS010000440.1 GCA_018335615.1 Hydrogenophaga sp.
GGTGTGGAAACGGCAACCCGACGGCGGGTTGATCGGGTTGGGCGGGTCGCCGGCCAGCGGCGGCTCCTCGGTGCGCCGGTCCGGATCCATCGACGGGATCGACGACAGCAGCGCCCGCGTGTACGGGTGGGCCGGGTGGTCGAACAGGGTTTCGCTGGGTCCGATCTCGGCCACCTGCCCCAGGTACATCACCATCACGCGGTCGCTCATGTAGCGCACCACGTTCAGGTCGTGGCTGATGAAGACGTAGGTCAGGCCGAATTCGTCCTTCAGGTCCAGCAGCAGGTTGAGCACCTGCGCCTCGACCGACTTGTCCAGCGCCGATACCGCCTCGTCCAGGATGATCAGGCGCGACTGCAAGGCCAGCGCCCGCGCGATGTTCACGCGCTGGCGCTGCCCGCCCGAGAGTTCGTGCGGGTAGCGCTCGGCAAAGCGGCGCGGCTCCAGGCCCACGCGCGCCAGCAGGTCGCGCGCGCGCTCCACCGCCTCCTGGCGCGGCACGCCGTGCACCTGCGGCGCAAAGGCAATCGAGTCCTCCATCGTCAGGCGCGGGTTCAGCGACGCGTAGCTGTCCTGGAACACCATCTGTGTCTGCCGGCGGAACTGCTTGAGCGGCAGGCGCGCGCTGCCCACGGTCTCGCCGTCGAACACCATCTCGCCGCGGTCGGGCTCGATCAGCTGCATCAGCAGCCGCGCGGTGGTGGACTTGCCGCAGCCCGACTCGCCCACCACGCCCAGGGTCTCGCCCTTGAAGACGTCGAAGTCGATGCCGTCCACGGCGCGCACCACACCGCCGCCGCGGCCGAACACGTCTTTCTTCAGCGGGAAATGCTTCACCAGGCCGCGCACGCTCAGGAGCGGCTGGGCGGGGCCTCCGATATCTGTCACATCAAAACTCATGTCAACAACTCCTGTGTGTGGTCGGCCTGACGGCCACGCATGCGAACGCCCAGCCCAGAGACACCGCCGGGCCGGCTTTGCCGGACGGCAGGTGGCGCCCCCTTGGGGGGCTGAGGGCCGCGGCTCCAAGCCTGCCTGCGCAGGCTTGGACGGCCCGAAGAGGCATCGCCTCTGGCGATGGCGCGGCCTGCAAGGCGCGCGAAGCGGCGCGGGGGGTCACTGTTTAACTTCCATGGCCGTGCGCAAACCGTCGGCCAGCAGGTTGAAGGCGATCGAGGTGATGAAAATCATCACGCCGGGCAAGGCGGCAATCCAGGGCTGCACGTAAATCGCGGTGCGCAGCGTGTTGAGCATCAGGCCCCACTCGGGCTCGGGCGGCTTCACGCCCAGGCCCAGGAAGCTCAGGCCAGAGGCCAGGATCATGGCCACCGCGATCAGGCTGGTGGCGTACACGAAGATCGGCCCCAGCACGTTGCCCAGCACATGCACCCGCACGATGGTGAAGGCATTGGCGCCCGAGGCGCGCGCCGCGTCCACGAAGTCGCGCCCGCGGATCTGCGTGGTCACGCTCTCGGCCACCCGCGCAATCGGCGGAATGAACACGATGGTGAGCGAGATCAGCGTGTTGGTGATGCCCGCGCCCAGCGCGCCCGAGAGCGCAATGGCCAGCAGCACCGACGGGAAGGCGTAGAACACGTCGATGGTGCGCATCATCACGCTGTTGAGCGTGCCGCCGGCGTAGCCCGCGGTGATGCCGATGAGCGAGCCGACCACAAAGGCCAGGATCACCGGCGTGATGCCCATGAACAGCGAGAGCCGCGCCCCTACCATGAGGCGCGAGAGCATGTCGCGCCCCAGTTCGTCGGTGCCCAGCGGGTGGCCTTCGAAGCCGATGGGCTTCAGGCGCTTGAGCATGGACGAGGCATACGGGTCGGCCGGCACCAGCCAGGGGCCGAACACCGCCAGGATGAGCAGAAAGGCCACCACCAGCGCGGCGCCCATGGCCACGCGGTCGCGCGTGAAACGCCGGCCCACGGTCTGCCAGTAACCCGGCGAGCGGTCGAACACCACGGGGGCGAGGGGGGGTTTGGGCATGACGATGTCGTTCATCGGAGCGTCCTTGGCAAAGAGGTGAGCCGCTTCATCGGGCGATGCGCGGGTCCAGCAGGGTCTGGATCACGTCGACAACCAGGTTGAGCACCACGAAGAACATGGCGAGCACCAGGATGGTTCCCTGCAGCAACGGCAGGTCGCGCTGGAAGATGGCGGAGTTCAGCAGGAAGCCGGTGCCGGGCCAGGAAAACACGGTCTCGATCAGGATCGAGCCGCCCAGCAGGTAGCCCAGCTGCAGGCCCATCACCGCCAGCGCGGTGGGCGCGGCGTTCTTCACCACATGCAAGAACACCCCCAGGTCGGTCAGGCCCTTGGCGCGCAGGCCGACGATGAATTCCTGCGCCAGGATGTCGGCCACCAGCGCCCGCACGGTGCGCGCGATGATGCCCATGGGGATCACGCTCATGGTCACGGCCGGCAGGATCATGTGCTTCACATGCTCCCAGTCCCAGACCCATTCGCTGGAACCACCCGGGCCGGCGCCGCCCGGCGGCAGCCACATGAGGATGCTGGAGAACACGATCACCAGCACCATGCCCAGCCAGTAGTGCGGCACGCTCACGCCCAGCACCGAGGTGAGCGAGGCGGCTTTGTCGAGCCAGGAGTTCTGGAAGTAGCCGGCCACGAAGCCGAACAGGCTGCCCAGCACAAAACCGATCACCGTGGCCAGCACGGCCAGGCGCAAGGTGTTGACCACGGCGCGCATCACCTCTTCGGTGACGGCACGGCCGGATGCAATCGAGGTGCCCAGGTCGCCCTGCAGCGCGCGCCAGACCCAGCTGACGAACTGCTCGGGGTAAGAGCGGTTGAAGCCGTACAGCTCGATGAGCTGCTGCTGCAGTTCCACCGACGCGTCGGCCGGCAGGATGGACACCAGGGGGTCGCCGGGCGAGATGTGCACCAGCGCAAAACAGACCAGCGCCACACCCAGCATGATGGGCAGGGTGTACACCACCCGGCGCAAGAGAAAAGCGAGCATGAGCGCGTCCTCGCGAAAGATTGAAAGGGGAGTTCAGGAAAACGAAGGAACCAGCGGGTGCGGCACGCCACTGTGCTGCCGCACCCGCCCGGGCACCGGAACCGTCAGTCGACCGACACCGGCGCCAGGTCCACGAACCAGCTGCGCGGCTGCACGAAGCCCTTGACCTTGGCGCTCATGGCGCGCGGTCCCACGTCGTGCGCGATCCACACGAACGGCGCTTCTTCCACGATGCGGGCGTGCAGGCGGGCCAGGGCCTCGTCACGTTTCTTGTCGTCGAACTCGGTGCGCGCATCGGCGATCAGCTTGTCGAACTCGGCGTTGCCGAAGTGACCCCAGTTGTTCGAGACCGGCGGGAAAGTCTTGGTGCTGGTGAAGCGCACCAGACCGAAGAACGGGTCCATGGCCGCGTAGCTCACGTTGATGGCGTGGGCGCCGTTGGCGGTGGGGTGCTTGGCACCCTGGCGCCAGTTGGTGAACAGGGTGTTCCACTCGATCACGTCGAACTCGACGTCGAAGAAGCACTGCTTGAGCGATTGCTGCACGAACTCGTTCATGGGCAGCGGCTGCATCTGGCCCGAGCCCGAGGCGGAAATCTGCACCTTCACCTTCAGCGGTTTGGCCGCGCTGTGGCCGGCCTGGGTCATCAGCGCCTGCGCCGCCTTCACGTCGTACTTGATGTCGAACTTGGGGTTGCCCCACCAGGGGTGACCGGGCGGCACCGTGCCCTTGGGCTCGGCCATCATGCCGCCGAGCATGGTCTTCAGGCCGCCACGGTCCACGCACAGGTTGGCGGCGTGGCGCACGCGCTTGTCGAGCCAGGGCGAACCGTCGGCAAACGACAGCTGCCAGGGCCAGACGTGGGGTTGCGCGTTGGCCTCGATCTTGAAGCCGCGCTGGCGGATCTGCGGCATGGCATCGGGCGATGGTGCCTCGATCCAGTCCACCTGGCCCGACAGCAGGGCGGCGGTGCGGGCGTTGGCCTCGGGCATGGGCACCAGCACCACGCGGTCCACCTTGGGCGTGCGCTTGGGGTCCCAGTAGGCCTTGTTGGCCACCAGCTCCAGGCGCTCGCGCGGCAGGAAGCGCGCCATCTTGAACGGGCCCGAACCCGAGGCATCGGCGGCGAAGGCGGTCCAGGCGGCCTTGGCCTTGTCGGCCGGGGTGGCGCCAGCGGCCGCTTCGAACTTCTTCTGCCAGTGGGCGGGCGAGGCGATGAACAGGTTGGTGAGGTTCAGCGGCAGGAAGGCGTCGGGCTCGCTGGTGGTCAGCTCCACCGTGAGGTTGTCGATTTTGCGGGCGCTGCGCAGCGTGGGCATGCGCGAGGCGGTCACGCCGACCTGGCTGGCGTCGAAATGCACGGCCTCCTTGTCCAGCACCTTCTGCACGTTCCACACAATGGCGTCGGCCGTGAGGTCGGAGCCGTCGTGGAACTTCACGCCGGGGCGCAGCTTGAAGACCCACTTGGTCTTGTCCTTGGCGTCCACCGTCCAGGACGTGGCCAGCCCCGGCAGCAGCACGCTGGCGGCATCGGACCGGGACAGGTCCCACTGCGTGAGCGAGTCGTACATCGGGATGCCGGTGAAGCGGTTGCCCTCGAAGCCCTGGTCGGGCTGCCCCAGCGTGCGGGGAATGTCGGCCGCGGTCATGGCGATGCGCAGGACTTTTTCCTGGGCCAGCACGGACGTGGAGGCCATCGTCATCAGAAGACCGGCGGTGACGGCAAGGCCCAGGGTTCTGGGTGCGAGGCGGGGCGAAAAGGGGGACCGTTTCATCTTGACTCCATGGAAGGGCAGTTGGGTGGAGGAACGAGAACCGCACCCCGAGCCGGGCAGCACTCGCGATCGAAGCATGCCCGGCGGAAAAGGGGTTGGCAAGCTTTTTGTATGCAATCCCCGTGCCAGATGCACCACCCCACCCTCTCGACATGAACCCTAAATCATTGATTTAATTGAACAATTTGCGCTCAAAATGACCAGAAATCAGGATTTACCCGCACCAAAGCAGCGCAGCCATCCGCAGGAGCGCCTCAAAACAGGGCGTGCGAGATTTCGTTTTGTATGCAAAACTCCCCGAAATGGGGCCTTCCCTCCCATCACCCGACCATGAACATCCTGCTCATCAATCCCAACACCTCCACGTCCATGACCGAGGCCATCGGCGCCGCCGCACGGGCCGTGGCGGCGCCGGGCACCCACATCCGGGCCGTGCACCCGAGTTTTGGGCCGCTGTCCATCGAGAGCCATTACGACGAGGCCTTTGCGGCGGCCGGCGTGGCCGAGCAGGTGCGGCTGGCGACCGACCCGCGACCCGACGCGGTGGTGATCGCCTGCTTCGGCGACCCCGGCCTGGAAGCAGCACGCGAAGCCACGGACGCGCCGGTGATCGGGATTGCGGAGGCCGCGTTCCATGCCGCGTCCATGCTGGCCACCGGCTTCTCGGTGGTGACCACCATGACGCGCACCTGTGTGATGGCCGAGCGCCTGCTGCAGCGCTACGGCTATGAACGCCACTGCCGGGGCGTGCACGGCACCGACATCCCGGTGCTGTCGCTCGAAGGCTGCGGCGAGTCCACCCTGGCGCTGATCGAGCAGAGCGCGCGCGAGGCGCTGGCGCGCGACGGCAGCGGCGCCATCGTGCTGGGTTGTGCGGGCATGGCGCCGCTGTGCGCCACGCTGAGCGAACGCCTGGGCGTGCCGGTGATCGACGGCGTGTCGGTGGCGGTGAAATTCGCCGAGGGCCTGGTGGCCCTGGGCCTGCGCACCAGCAAGCGCGGCGACTACGCCCCGCCGCTGCCCAAAACCTTCACCGGCTGGG
>JAGXRS010000441.1 GCA_018335615.1 Hydrogenophaga sp.
CCAGGCCCGCGTCCAGCGCTTCCTGCGCGCTGATCGGCTCGCCCGTCAGGGCCCACTCGCGCACCAGCCGGCGCGGCACCAGCCCTTGCAGCAGGCTGAGCACCTGCATCGGGAACACGCCCACCTTCACCTCGGGCAGGCCGAACAGCGCGTGGTCGGCCACCACGGCCAGGTCGGCCATGCACAGCAGGCCCATGCCGCCGGCCATGCAGGTGCCGTTGACGCGGGCCACGATGGGCAGGGTGGCGTTCTGCGCGTCGCGCAGCAGGTCGGCGTAATCGACGCTGGGCTTGGCGAAATCGAACACAAAGCCCTTGCCCGGCTGGAGGTCGCCGCCGGCGCAAAAGGCCTTGTCGCCCGCACCGGTGAGGACGATGGCGCGCACCTCGGGGTCGGCGTGGGCCTGCCGGATGCCCTCACGCAGGGCGGCCACCACGCCGGCGTGGATGGCGTTGCGCTTCTCGGGGCGGTTGATGGTGATCCAGAACGCCGGGCCCCGGCGTTCCAGCAGCACGTCTTGCACGTCGCTCATGGGGGTCTCCTGGGGGTTCAGGCGGCGGGCGCCTCGATCTCGGCCAGCACGCGGCGCAGCGTGACCTGCTCACCCACGCCCACGCTCAGCGCGCCGACGCGGCCACTCACCGGCGCCAGGTGCACATGCTCCATCTTCATGGCTTCCAGCGTGACGATGGGCTGGCCGGCGGCCACCTGGTCGCCCTCGGCCACCAGCACGGCGACCACGCGCCCGTTCATGGACGCGCGCACCTTGCCGTCACCCCCGCTCTCGCTGGCGCGTTCGCTGGCGCTGCGGGTGTGGTCGTTCACCGACACGGGCTGGCCGCGGTAGTGCAGCAGCAGCTGCGGGCCGTCGCGCAGGAACGCGGCGGTTTCCATCACGCCGTCCAGCACCACGCGCACCTGGTGCGGGGTGATCTCCACCAGGTCGATGGCGTGCTGTCGGCCGTCCACCTGAATGTCGAAGCGGTGCGCCCCGCTCTGCGTGAGTTGCGCGTGGTGCCGGGTGCCGTCGATCTCCAGGCGCATGCCCACCGGCAGCGCGTGCGCCAGGCGGCGCAGGCCGGCGCGGGTGGGGCTGTGGTTGGCGGTCTCGAACAGCAGCAGCGCGGCCAGGGCCACGGCGCGTTCGCGGGCCGCCGTGTCCACCTGCAGCAGCTCGTCCTGGTGGCGGGCGATGAAGCCGGTGGTGGCGCCACCGGCGGCGAACACCGGGTGGCGCAGGCAGCGGCCCAGGAACACCTGGTTGGTCGTCACGCCCAGCGCCACCGTCTGGTGCAGGCCGAGCAGCAGGCGGCGGCGGGCCTCGTCGCGCGTGGCGCCGTGGGCGATGACCTTGGCAATCATCGAGTCGTAGTAGGGCGGAATCTCGGCGCCGGTGCGCAGCGCCTGCTCGATCCGCAGGTGCTCGGCCGCGTGCCACAGCAGCATGGTGCCGCTCTGGGGCATGAAGCCCTTGCCCACGTCTTCGGCGCACAGGCGCACCTCGATGGCATGGCCCTGGAAGCGCACATCGCCCTGCTGCAGGGGCAGCGCCTCGCCGGCCGCCACGCGCAGCTGCAGCTCCACCAGATCCAGCCCGGTGATGGCCTCGGTGACCGGGTGCTCCACCTGCAGGCGGGTGTTCATCTCCATGAAGAAGAACTGGCCGTCCTGGTCCAGCAGGAACTCCAGCGTGCCGGCCCCTTCGTAGGCAATCGCCTTGACGGCGGCCACCGCGGTGGCGCCCATGCGTTCGCGCAGCTCGGCGTTGACGGCCGGCGACGGCGCCTCCTCGATCACCTTCTGGTGGCGCCGCTGCACCGAGCAGTCGCGCTCGCCCAGGTGGAGGGCGTTGCCGTGGCGGTCGGCGAAGATCTGGATCTCGATGTGGCGCGGCTCGATGATGGCGCGCTCCAGAATCACCTCGGGGTCACCGAAGGCGTTCTGCGCTTCCGACTGCGCGCTGCGCAGCAGGTCGGGGAACTCGCGGGCGCTGTGCACCAGGCGCATGCCGCGCCCGCCGCCGCCCGCGGTGGCCTTGATCATCACCGGGAAGCCGATGCGCTGCGCCTCGGCCAGCAGGCGGTCTTCGCTCTGGTCTTCGCCCTGGTAACCGGGGATGCAGGGCACGCCCGCGTCCATCATGATCTGCTTGGCACCGGCCTTGTGCCCCATGGCGATGATGGCCTCGGGCGAGGGACCGATGAACACCAGCCCCGCCTCGCGGCAGGCGCGGGCAAAGTCTTCGTTCTCGGCCAGGAAACCGTAGCCCGGGTGCACCGCGTCGGCACCGGTCTGGCGCGCCGCGTCCAGGATGGCGTCGATGCGCAGGTAGGACTGCGCGGGCAGCGGCTCGCCGATGCACACGGCCTGGTCGGCTTCCAGCACATGGCGCGCACCGGCGTCGGCCGTGGAGTACACGGCCACCGTCTGGTAGCCCATGGCGCGCGCGGTGCGGATCACGCGCAGCGCGATCTCGCCGCGGTTGGCGATGAGGATCTTGTGGAATGGGGTGGAGGTGGTCATGGCGGGCATCGCAGGTCAGGTCGCTTGGGGGAAGATGCCCATGTTCTTGCACAGAATCTGGAGCATGACTTCGTCGGCGCCCCCCCCGATGGAGGGCAGGCGCATGTCGCGGTACAGGCGGGAGATCAGGCTTTCCTTCACGAAGCCCATGCCGCCCCAGTACTGCAGGCAGCCGTCGGTGACCTGGCGCGCCAGGCGCCCGGCCTTGAGCTTGGCGATGGTGGCCAGGTGGGTGGCGTCTTCCTGGCGCACCACCATGTCCACGCCGCGCCAGCACAGCGAGCGCACGGTCTCCACGTCGGCCTGCAGCTCGGCCAGCTTGAAGTGGACGATCTGGTTGTCCAGCAGCGGCCGGCCAAACACCTTGCGCTCCCGCGTGTACGCGATGGTGATGTCGATGGCGCGCTGCGCGAAGGCCGTGGTGTTGAGGGCGCCCCACAGGCGCTCGATCTGGAACTGCTCCATCTGGTAGATGAAGCCCATGCCCTCCTCGCCGATGCGGTAGCGCTGCGGCACCCGCACCTCGTCGAAGAACAGCTGCGCGGTGTCGGAGGAGTCCATGCCGATCTTGCGGATCTTCTTGGCCACCTCCACGCCCCGGGTCTTCAT
>JAGXRS010000442.1 GCA_018335615.1 Hydrogenophaga sp.
CGAAACAGGAGGGGCCGAGAGAGTGTAGGACGGCGCATCAAAGCGGCGCACCGCCTGTGGGCGGGCCCGCCTGTGCTGGCGCAGGACGGGCCCGGTGCCGGCTCAGCGACCGCCCAGGAAATCGTCGCGCAGGTTCAGGAGCAGCTTCTTGCCGACGGAGTCGCCGCTGGCGGCGATCAGCCCGCGGTCCATCAGGTCGCGGTAGCCGGGGCGGCTCTGCAGGCTGGCGTCGTCGGGGGCCAGAAAGGCCATTTCCCACTCACCGCAGCTGCGTTCCTGGATCGGTCCGTCCCAGATCTTGGCCATCTGCTGGTGGCGATCATCGCGGGCGATGCGCTCGTACAGCGCCTCCACCTGCGCCCGCTCGCCCTCCAGCAGCTGCAGGAACTCGCGCTTGCGGTACATCATCATCCCGGTGATGCCGCGTGCCTGGTTGGCCCGCCGGGCCTGGTCGAGCAAGGCGGTGAGCTCCGCGGCCCCCAGGTCGCGGGTGGCCAGGCTGGTGTAGACAATTTCAAACACGGCTGTGACAAAGTGGACAAAATGGGTGTCGATTCTAGGGGTCTGTGAGACACACAAGCATCGACGAGCCGCCATCAGGCGGTGTGCCCTGTGCCACCCCGCTGTGCGCTGTGGCGATGGACGTTGTCCCCAGCAGCGGCAGCCATCCCGCTTGTTCCATGCGTTCGCTTCGGGGCTTTCTGCCCGGCATGGGTCGCTTCGTGTCACGTATGGCGCGGGCCTGGGCGTTGCGCGCGGGGCATCCGTGGTAATTTGCGGCCTTTGCCGGGGTGGCTCACCGCGCCCCTTGTTTCATCCCACCACCATCCAGCCCACCATGAGCGACATCCTCGTCCACACCGAAGCCGGCGTCTGCACCCTCACCTTCAACCGCCCCGACAAGAAAAATTCCATCACGGCGGCCATGTACGGTGCCCTGGCCGACGCCTTGCAGGCGGCCGAAGCCGATGCCACCGTGCGCTGCGTGGTGTTCCAGGGGTCGGAAGCCATCTTCACCGCGGGCAACGACATCGCCGATTTCCTGCACCAGCCGCCGGCCGGGCAGGACTCGCCGGTGTTCCGCTTCCTGCGCGGCCTCGCGCAGTTTCCGAAGCCACTGGTGGCCGCGGTGTGTGGCCCGGCGGTGGGGGTGGGCACCACCCTGCTGTTCCATTGCGACCTGGTCTACGCGGGCGACAACGCGGCGTTTTCCATGCCCTTCGTGAACCTGGGCCTGTGTCCGGAGGCGGCGTCCAGCCTGCTGGTGCCCCAGATGCTGGGCTACCACCGCGCGGCCGAGGCGCTGTTGCTGGGCGAGCCCTTCATGGCCGAGGCGGCGCTCGAAGTGGGCCTGGTCAACCGCGTGCTGCCGCCGCTGGAAGCGGCCGGCTATGCGCAATCCATCGCGCGCAAGCTGGCCGCCAAGCCCATCAGCGCGCTCATGGAAACCAAGCGCCTGATGAAGAAAGGGCAGGCCGCCCAGGTGCTGGCCGTCATGGCCGACGAGGGCGTCAGCTTTGGCCGCATGCTCGGTGAGCCCGCCGCGCGTGAGGCGTTCACCGCCTTCATGGAGCGGCGCAAGCCCGACTTCACGAAGGTCTGAGTGGGGCGTGTGGCCGGCCTCAGCCGTTGCGCCGCGCCACCCAGTAGGCCGCCCCGTCGGGGCCGTAGCGTTCCGCGTGCGGCACGTCCCGGGCCAGTTCAAAGCTGTCGCCGGCGACCAGGTGCTGCGTGCGCTCACCCACGGTCAGCCACATCTCGCCACGCGACACGCGGGCCTTCACGGCAAACGGGTGGGTGTGCGTGTCCAGCTCGGCGAGTGGCGCCCATTCGCGCTCCAGCACCTCGTCAAAACCCTCGCTGAGGGCCTGGCTGCGAAACATGTCAAAACTGGGGGTGTTCATGGCGGGGGATTGTGAACCGCCTGCTGGTACGGTTCAGTAGCCGCCGCGACACCATTGACCGCGATTCGCCTGCGGGCATCGGCCCGCTGTTACGCTGCGCTTCCCCCATCCCCTGAAAGAGAATCGACCATGGACGATCCCCGCTGCTGCGGCACCGGCACCTGCCTGATCAACGCCGAGGGTTTCTGCTGGTGCGGTCAGCAATGGGACGGCGAGCGCATGTGCTTTCCCGACCGCCCGTCGCCAGCCATCGAACCGCCGCCGCCAGACGTGGCCGGTGGTGGCGGTGAGGGCGAAGCCAGCGCCTGAGGGCATTGGCGCGTCGGCTCAGACCGGAAACCGCAGCGGCTGGGCGTCTGGTTGCCACACGGGCATCTTCACCATGGCCGCGGCGAACAGGGGGCTGCCCTGCCAGTGGTCCAGCCAGCGCCGCGTGGCGTGTCCGCCAGCCTGCGCCCACCACCCCGGCTCCACGCCAGCGAACTGGCGCACAAAGGGGAACAGGGCAGCGTCGCTCAGGCAGGGGTGCGCCCCACCCAGAAACGGCGCTTTTTGCAACGCGGCTTCCAGCGCGGTCAGCAGGCTGTCCTGCGCGTCTTCCCGGTAGGCCGAGCGCGAACGCTCGGGGTGCCGTTCGGCGTATTTGTAGCGGTCCAGTGCCGCTTTGAAGGCGGTGTCGTTGGTGTCCACCAGCGCGGCGTTGACGGGCTCATCGGCCCTGATCAGCCAGCCCTCGGGGTCGTGTTGCGCCAGGGCCCAGCGCATGATGTCCAGGCTGTGTGCCAGCACGCCGCCCTTGCCCAGGTCGAGCACCGGCACCGTGGCCGCAGGTGAACACGCCAGCAGCTCGGGCGGCTTGTGTTTCAGGTCCACCTCGCGCACGACCACCGTCACGCCGGCCCGCACCAGCGCCAGCCGGGCTCGGATGGCGTAGGGGCAGCGGCGAAAGCTGTAGAGAACGGGCAGGGCGGTGTGCATGGCGGCGGTGGATGGCGGTGAGGGCAGAAGCTTGACGTCTGCCGTGTGCCGGGTCAATACAGGCGCACCGTCACGTCGAAATGCCAGGTCCTTCGGATCTCGACCACGTCCACGTCGCGTGCCAGTTCCGCCTGGAAGGGCGGGTACGGCGCCTGGCTCTGCACGATGCGTGTGATGGCGTCGTCGATCGCCGGCACGCCGCTGGACAGCACGAACTTCACCGATTCGACCGACCCGTCGCTGCGGATCGCCACCGTGACGACGGGTGTGGTGTGGGGCTGTCGGGTCAGGTCGCGCACCATCTCGAGGGTCATGTTCATCTGGATCTTGCGCGCCCATGCTTCGGCGTACAGCACCAGCTCCGTGTTGGGATCGGTGCGCCCAAACAGTCGCGCCCGGCGCAGACCACTCACGGTGGGCGGCAAACGTGCTGCGGCGACGGCCGCTGCATCGCGGCGGTCCGCCTCTTCGTCCAGCTGCCGTCCGATCTCTCGCAGGCGTGCCTCGCGGCGGGCCGCCGCCGCC
>JAGXRS010000443.1 GCA_018335615.1 Hydrogenophaga sp.
GTGGCGTGCCGTGCCGCCGTGGGGGGCCGGGGCCAGACCGTAGGCGTCCATCAGCGCGCGGGCGGCCTGCAGGCCCGACTTCAGGCCATCTTCATGGAAACCATAGCCGGTCCAGGCGCCGGCGAAGTAGGTCTGGTGCTGGCCCTGCAAGGCCGGCACGCGGGCCTGGGCGCGGATGGCCGCCAGGTCGAACACGGGGTGGGCGTACTCGTAGCGGCCGACCACCTGCGCCGGGTCGATGTCGCGCTGCGGGTTGAGCGACACCACCACCGGCTGGCTCACCGGCAGCGGCTGCAGCATGTTCAGCCAATAGTGCAGGCAGACCTGGGCCGACTCGGTGCTGGCCTCGGGCGAGCGTTCGTAATTCCAGGCGGCCCAGGCGCGGCGGCTGGCCGGCAGCACCGAGGCGTCGGTGTGCAGCACGGCCACATTGGGCTGGTAGCGGATGGCACCCAGCACCTCGCGCTCCTGCGGCGTGGCGCCCTCGCCCAGCAGGGCCAGCGCCTGGTCGCTGTGGCAGGCAAATACCACGGCGTCGAAATGCTCCACCTGGCCGGGGCTCACCACCCGCACGCCGCGCGGTTCGCGCAGCACGCGCTGCACCGGGGTGGACAGGCGCTTGTCGGCAATGCGGGACACGATCTTCTGCACGTACTGCCGGGCGCCACCGGCCACGGTGTACCACTGCGGGCGGTTGGTGATCTGGATCAGGCCGTGGTTGTGGCAGAAGCGCACCATGGTGGCCACCGGGAAGGCCAGCATCTGGTCGGTCGGGCAACTCCAGATGCAGCCCATCATGGGCAGGAAATACCAGTCGCGGAATTCGTCCGAGAAGCCCTGCTCGCGCAGGAAGTCGCCCAGGGGCTGCAGCAGCGGGCTGTGGGCGCCCAGGTCGGCATCCTGTTCGGCCAGCCGGGTCGTGATGCGGTTGAAGCGCACGATGTCGGCCAGCATGCGCCAGAAACGGCGGTTGCCCAGGTTGCGGCGCTGCGCGAACACGGTGGACAGGCTGGAGCCACTCCATTCCAGCGTGCCGCCGCCCGGTGCCCCGCCCGGCGCCTGCACGGAGAAGGACATGTCGGACTTCGCCACCGGCACGTTCAGTGTGTCCAGCAGGGCCAGCAGGTGGGGGTAGGTGCGCTCGTTGAGCACCAGAAAACCGGTGTCCACCCCGAAGGTGACCGGCTGGCCGTTGGCGCCGGGCAGCGTCATGTCCACCGTGTGGGTGTGCCCGCCAAAATAATCGCCGGCTTCGAACAGGGTGAGATGGGCCTGGCCCTGGAGGGCGTGTGCCGTGGCCAGACCGGCAATGCCGGAGCCGATGATGGCAATGCGCGGTGCGCGTGGCGCGGGGGCGGCGGTGGGGCCCGGGGTACGCGAGAGCAGGTCTGCGTACATGGTCAGCCCCGGGTGCGGCGCTGGCGAGCCGGCGCGTGCAACGAAAGAGGCCGAGGGGACCGGAGGGAAGAAGAAAAGCCTGCGAAGCGCCCCGAAACGAACAAGGGAGGGAGGGAGGAGGAGGAGAAGCGCCTCGGGATTGCAACCGGACACATGCCCGGAAGGCTTCGCAGTGCTGAAAACGGTGTGGTGCGGTGACGCGGCAAGCGTCGTGCCCCAGCCCGGGTTACGAGCGGCCTGCCACGAAAAAAGTTCCGCACATGAGCGCAAACCGTCCATGTCGGGGTGTGCGTGCGGTCGGGTGAGGGCGGATGCGTCATAACTATCAGGGTAAAAATATACTGTTCGGTTTTATTGTGACTGATTGGTCACGACTTGGTCGACAGAAACCGTTCAATATCCTTGAGAAGTTGAGGGTTTTCGGGTGGTACCGCGCTGCCGAAGCTGCGCACGGTCTGTGCGTCGCGTGCCACCAGGTATTTGTGGAAGTTCCACTGCGGTGTCTGGCCGGTGCGCACCGCGAGCTGGCGGTACAGCGGGTGTGCGTCGCGCCCGGTCACCGCCACCTTGGTGAACATCGGAAAGCGCACGCCGAAGGTGTTTTCGCAAAAGTCGGCGATGGCCTGGTTGCTGCCCGGCTCCTGGCGTCCGAAGTCGTTGGAGGGGAAGCCCAGCACCACCAGACCCCGGTCGGCATACCGGCGCTGCAAGGCTTCGAGGCCGGCGTACTGACCGGTGTAGCCGCAGAAGCTGGCCGTGTTCACCACCAGCAACACGCGCCCCGCGTACTGGCAGAGCGACTGGGGCTTTTCATCCTGCAGGCGGTCCACCGTGTGCTGCAGCAAGGCGGGGCAGGCCGGTGTGGCGGCCGCGGCCGCGCCGCAGCCCAGCGAGAGCGCGGCGGTGAGCAGCTGCCGGCGCTGCAAGCCCCTTGCTTGATCAGTGTTGTGCTTGACGTGGACAATCGGAGTTTTCATGTGCCTGGCTCCTTCTTACGGGCACCCATTGGATCATTTGTCCATGACAAACTCAAGCGCCGCCCTGGTCGCCCTGCACACCATTGCCGACGTCGAACGCGACACGGGCTTGTCCAAGGACACGCTGCGCGTCTGGGAGCGGCGCTACGGTTTCCCGGTGCCCCAGCGCGACGCGCTGGGCGAGCGGCGCTACGACGACGCCCAGTTGCTGCGCTTGCGCCACCTGCGGCGCCTGCTCGACGCGGGTCACCGGCCGGGACAGGTGGTGGCTTTGCCGCTGGACGCCCTGCTGGCGCTGAACCCGGCATCGGCCGGCGATGGCGCGACGCCCCGCGTGGACCCGGCGCCCGTGCCGTGCCCTCCCGCGGCCCAGGCGCCGACCGTTGTGCGCGCCCGGCGGGGAGCCGCGGCGCCAGCGGCGCCCGTGCCTGCGCCGGTGGCCCCGGTGGCGCAATGGATGCAGCTGCTGCGGCAGCACGATGCCAGCGCACTGCGCCAGGCCATGAACCAGTACCTGCTGGCGCACGGGCTGGCCTCGCTGGTGCGCGATGGCATCGCCGCCATGAACGTGTCGGTGGGCCAGGCCTGGATCGATGGTCAGCTGGCGGTGTTTGAAGAGCACCTCTACACCGAGGCGGTGCAGGGCCTGCTGCGGCACGCCATGGGGCAGGTGGCGGCCGGGCAGCCGCGCCAGCCGCCGCGCGTGCTGCTGACCACCATTCCGGGTGAGCCGCACGGCCTGGGGCTGCTGATGGCCGAGAGCTTC
>JAGXRS010000444.1 GCA_018335615.1 Hydrogenophaga sp.
TCGGCCTGTGGCACCCGGTGCACCCGCCGGCCATGCTGCCCTGGCCCATGGCCATGCTGCCGGACAACCACTGGATCGCACTGGCCTGACGCGCCCGCCAGAGGCACCTCCACAACATCGAAGCCGCGCCCAAGCCACGCGAAGGCCGGCGCACCACGCGGCCCGAAAGCCCACGCCGGCTTGACCTGCATCAAGCCCCGCGCACAGCCGCCGCGCCGTGTCGCCCAGGTGCCGGCAGGCGCCCGCGCACGCGGACAAGAATCCCGCGATGGACTTCGAACACAGCCCTCGCGCGCAGGCGCTGCAGCAGCAGCTCGACGCCTTCATGCAGCGCTATGTGCTGCCGCACAACGCCGCCTGGTACCAGGCGGTGCAGGACGGGCAATACCCGCCCCCCTTCCTCGACGACCTGAAAACGCTGGCGCGTGAAGAAGGGCTGTGGAACCTCTTCCTGCCCGGGCTGAATACCCATGAGCCCGGCTCCCGGCTCAGCAACCTCGACTACGCGCCCCTGGCCGAGACCATGGGCCGGCTGCACTGGGCCAGCGAGGTGTTCAACTGCAGCGCGCCCGACACCGGCAACATGGAACTGCTGCACCGCTTCGCCACGCCCCTGCAGCGCGAGCGCTGGCTGCAACCCCTGCTCGACGGCACGATCCGCTCGGCCTTCGCCATGTCCGAACCCGACGTGGCCTCGTCGGACCCGACCAACCTGCAGACCACGGTACGGCGCGACGGTGACGGGCTGGTGCTCAACGGCCGCAAGTGGTTCATCACCGGCGCGGCACACCCGGCCTGCCGCGTGCTGGTCGTGATGGCGCGCAACGAGGGCGAAGCCGGGGGCGAGGACGATCCCCACCACCGGCACAGCCTGGTGCTGGTGCCCATGGGCACGCCGGGGCTGACGGTGGTGCGCAACATATCGGTGGTGCACCACCACGCGCCAGAAGGGCACTGCGAGATCGTGCTGCGGCAGGTGCGCGTGCCGGCCGACCATCTGCTCGGCGGCTGGGGCGAGGGCTTTGCGATGGCGCAGGCGCGGCTGGGCCCCGGGCGGGTACACCACTGCATGCGCACCATGGGCCAGTGCGAACTGGCGCTGGAACTCGCGGCCGAGCGCGCGCTGGAACGCCGCACCTTCGGCCGCGCGCTGTCGGACCATGCCAATGTGCAGGACTGGCTGGCCCAGTCGCGCATCGAGATCGACCAGGCACGGCTGCTGGTGCTGCGCTGCGCCTGGCTGCTGGATCACCCCGACAAGGCCAGCCCGGGCGCGCTGCGCGCCCAGGTGGCTGCCATCAAGGTGGTGGCTGCGGGCCTGCAGAGCCGGGTGGTGGAGCGGGCGATGCAGATCTTTGGCGCCATGGGCCTGTCGCCCGACACGCCGCTGGCCCAGTTCTGGACCTGGGGCCGCGCCCTGCACCTGATGGACGGCCCCGACGAAGTCCACCTGCGCAGCGTGGCGCGGCACGAACTGGCGCAGGCACGCGAACGCGGTGGTGCCTCGGCCGCCTACTTCACCACGCCCGAGCAGATGCGCACGCCGCCGCACATCGACGCCTGAGCCGCGGGGGCCGGGCGAACCCGTGACCCGGGACCGGTCGGCCGCAACCGGCGGCACCTATGATGCGCACACCATGCCCTCACCCGAACTGGTCGCCACGCTCTACCCCTGGTTGCTGCCGCTGCACATCGCGCTGGTGTCGCTGAGCGTGGCGCTGTTTTTGGTGCGCGGGCTCGGCGTGCTGGCCGGGCAGGCCTGGCCGCTGGCGGGCTGGGCGCGCGGCCTGGCGCCCGTGATCGATTCGCTCCTGCTGCTGGCCGGTGGCGGCCTGTGGTGGCTGCTGCAGCTCAACCCCACGCAGCAGCACTGGCTGCTGGCCAAGCTGGTGCTGCTGGTCGTCTACATCGGGCTGGGCACGCTGGCGCTCAAACGCGCACCCGGCCGGGCCGCCAAGGCGCTGTGTTTTGTGGCGGCGCTGGCTGTCGTGGGCTTCATGGCGAGCATCGCCGTGGCCCACCACCCGCTGGGCCTGTTCGCTGCATGAGCGCCGCCAGCAGGATCGTCCCGTGAGCGAGCGTGCGCCACAGCTCCACCGCTCGCGCTGGGTGCGGGGCCTGCTCTGGGTGGCCGGCACCGTGTCGCTGGTGTTGGGCCTGATCGGCGTGCTGCTGCCGGGCCTGCCGACCACGCCCTTTGTGCTGCTGGCGGCGGCCTGCTACGCCAAGGCCTCGCCGCGCCTGCACGCGGCGCTGCTGAGCCACCGGCTCACCGGCCCCCTGCTGCGCGACTGGGAGGCCCACCGCAGCCTCACCCGCCGCACCAAGACCGTCGCCGTCGGCTCGATGCTGCTGATGGTGAGCTTCTCGATCTGGAGCTTCCAGGGGCGCCTCGTGGTGCAGCTCCTGTTGCTGGCGCTCGGCGCCATCGGCGCCTGGGTCGTCTTGCGCATCCCGACCCGCCGGCCTTGAGGTGCCAAGACACTCAACGGAGCGCATGACCGACACCAAGATGCGGCGGAATCGGCTTTGCCGGGCCGCTCGCATCGCCCCCGGGCGGTGACGCCGCAGGCGGCGCGGGGGGTTCTTACTGTGCTCGGCGCGCCAGCACCTCAAAGGCCGGCAGCGTCTTGCCTTCCAGCACTTCCAGGAAAGCGCCGCCGCCGGTGGAGATGTAGCTCACGTCTTGCTCGATGCCGTACTTGGCAATCGCGGCCAGGGTGTCGCCACCGCCCGCGATGCTGAAGGCGTCGCTCTGGGCGATGGCTTCGGCGATGACCTTGGTGCCATTTTCGAAGGCGGCAAACTCGAACACGCCCACCGGGCCGTTCCAGACGATGGTGCCGGCCTTCTTCAGCTGTTCGGCCAGCAGGGCCGCGGTCTCGGGTCCGATGTCCAGGATCAGGTCGTCGTCGGCCACGTCGGTGGCGGCCTTCACCGTGGCTTCGGCGTCGGCGCTGAAGCTTTTCGCGGTGACCACGTCGGTGGGAATCGGCACGGCCGCGCCGCGGGCCTTCATGGCCTCGATCACGGCTTTGGCTTCACCCACCAGGTCGGGCTCGGCCAGGCTTTTGCCGATCTTCAGGCCGGCGGCCAGCATGAAGGTGTTGGCGATGCCGCCACCGACGATGAGACCGTCCACGTTCTTGGCCAGCGCCTGCAGGATGGTGAGCTTGGTGCTGACCTTGCTGCCCGCCACGATGGCGATCAGCGGGCGGGCCGGCTGCGCCAGCGCTTTGCCGATGGCGTCCATTTCAGCCGCCAGCAGCGGACCGGCGCAGGCGATGGGTGCGGTCTCGGCGATGCCGTAGGTGGTGCCCTCGGCGCGGTGCGCGGTGCCAAAGGCGTCGTGCACGAAGATGTCGCACAGGGCGCCGAGCTTCTTCGCCAGCTCGGGGTTGTTCTTCTTCTCGCCCTTGTTCAGGCGGCAGTTCTCCAGCAACACCACCTCGCCAGGGGCGACCGAGAAGTCGCCGTCGACCCAGTTGGCCACCACGCGGATGCTGCGGCCCATGAGTTCACCCATGCGCTCGGCCACCGGAGCCAGCGAGTCTTCGGGCTTGAACTCGCCCTCGGTGGGGCGGCCCAGGTGGCTGGTGACCAT
>JAGXRS010000445.1 GCA_018335615.1 Hydrogenophaga sp.
CCCGCCTCTCTTGCCTGCGGCGGGAGGGGGCCGCAGCAGCGGTATGGCAAAGCCAGTCCCGCGGTGCGCTGGACCGAAGGCACGTGCTTCGACGGCCGCGTGGGTTCAGCTCAGCGACTGCTTGAGCCACTCGGCAAAGGCGGTGCACTCCCAGCGGTCCATGGTGCCGGTGCGCCAGCACAGGTAGTGCGCATGCGGGCTGGGCACGTGGCGCGGGTAGAGCGGCACCAGGGTGCCGTGCTCCAGCCAGGGCGCGGCCAGCTTGAGCCGCACCAGGGCCACGCCCATGCCGGCGGCGGCGGCGTCGCACATCAGGCCGATGTCGTTGAACTGCGAGCCGTCCACCGGCTCGGGCCAGTCGAGGTCGTGCGCCGCGAACCAGGTGCGCCAGGGTTCCAGCGGGCTGCGCAGCAGCGGCAGGTCGTCCAGGTCTTCCGGCGCTTCGAACGGCCCGTGCTCGCGGGCGAAAGCGGGCGAGGCCAGCGGCGTGACCTCGTCCTTCATGATGCAGACGTGCTCCACGTCGGCATAACGCCCGGTGCCGAAGCGAATCATCATGTCCGCGTCCTCGGCCACCACGTCCAGCAGGGGAATGCTGACCTGCAGCGTGATGTCGATCTCGGGGTAGGCGTCGCTGAACTGCTTCAGCCGGGGCAGCAGGATCGAGCGGGCAAACGTGGGCGTGACCGCCAGCCGCAGCTTGCGCCGCCCGGGCGATGCGGTGTTGCTGGGAAACTTCTGCAGCGCCGCCAGCCCTTCGCGCACCTGGGCCAGGTACTCGATGCCCTCGGTCGTCAACGAAAAATCCGCGCGGCCAAACAGCTTGGTGCCCAGGATCTGCTCCAGCTGTTTGATGCGGTGGCTCACCGCGCTGGGCGTCACGCACAGCTCCTCGCTGGTCTGCGTCACGCTGCGCAAGCGCGCCAGCGCCTCGAAGGTCAGCAGGCACTGGATCGGCGGGATGCGGATGGCCATGCGGAAACCTCAGGTGCGGCGAGTGAAGTGCCGGGAGCCCGGCACGACGCGTGCGGCTGTCCCGAAGTGGACGTGTGCCCCCCGGTTGGGGGAGGCGGCCCGCCGGGTTGCTTCGGGGGGCGTCTGGTTCACTTGAAGACCACGGTCTTGTGGCCGTTGAGCAGCACGCGGTGCTCGCTGTGCCATTTCACGGCGCGGGCCAGCACCTGGCTTTCGGTGTCGCGGCCCGAGGCGGTGAGGTCTTCCACCGTGTCGGTGTGGTCCACGCGGGCCACGTCCTGCTCGATGATGGGGCCTTCGTCCAGGTCGGCCGTCACGTAATGGGCGGTGGCGCCGATCAGCTTCACGCCGCGGTCGTGTGCCTGGTAGTAGGGCTTGGCACCCTTGAAGCTGGGCAGGAAGCTGTGGTGGATGTTGATCGCCTTGCCGGCCAGTTCGCGGCACAGGTCGTTGCTCAGGATCTGCATGTAGCGCGCCAGCACCACCAGCTCCGCGCCTTCGCTGTGGATCACGTCCAGCTGCTTCGCCTCGGCCTGCGCCTTGGTGGCGGCGGTGACCGGGATGTGGTGGAAGGGCACGTTGTAGCTGGCGGCGAGCTGGTAGAACTCGCGGTGGTTGCTCACGATGGCGCGGATGTCCAGCCGCAGCAGTCCGCTCTTCCAGCGGAACAGCAGGTCGTTCAGGCAGTGGCCTTCCTTGCTGACGAAGATCACCGTCTTCATGGGCTCGGCCATGGGGTGCAGCGTCCACTGCATGCCGAAGGGCTCGGCAAAGCGCTGCAGGTGCGTGCGCAGGTCGTCCTGCGTGAGCTGGGCGCAGGTGAACTGCACGCGCATGAAGAACAGGCCGGTGTCGTGGTCGTTGTACTGGGCGGCTTCTTCGATGTTGCCGCCGTGTTCCAGCAGAAAGCCCGAAACCGCGTGGACGATGCCGCGGCGGTCCTGGCAGGACAGGGTGAGAACGTAGGTGTGGTGCATGGCGCGCCCATTGTCGCAGCAAGGGCCCCGGCGGCACTGCGGTGCCACTGCGGTGGGCCTCTGGAGCCTGTCGCCAGTGGTGCCAGCCGCCTGGCTGGCAGGTGCCAGAATCGTGTCGTATTCAACGCCCATTCATCCGCAGGAGAAGCCCCGATGGCCCGTACCGACTTTCGCATGGACAACCAGTGGTTGCCCTTCACGCCCAACCGCAGCTTCCAGAAGGACCCGCGCATCTTCGTGGCCGCCGACGGCATGCACTTCACCACGCACGATGGCCGCCAGGTCATCGACGGCATCTCCAGCCTGTGGTGCGTCGGCGCCGGCCACAACCGGAAGCCCATCAACGAGGCCATCAAGGCGCAGCTGGACACGCTGGACTACGCCACTGCCTTCAGCGTGAGCAATGACAAGGCCTTCCGCGCCGCCGAGATGATCGCGGCCATGGCGCCGGGCGACCTGAACAAGGTGCTGTTCTGCAACTCGGGCTCGGAAGCGGCCGACACGGCGCTGAAGGTGGCGCTGGCCTACCACCGCTCGCGCGGCGAAGGGCACCGCAACCTCTTCATCGGCCGCGAGCGCGGCTACCACGGCGTGAACTTCGGCGGCATGAGCGTGGGCGGCATCCCGGCCAACCGCAAGATGTACGGCAGCGCGCTGCTGCCGCGCGTGGACCACCTGCGCTTCATCCACGATCCGGTCCAGCACGCCTACATCCACAACGAAGAGCCGGTGTGGGACGAGGACCTGCTGCTGGAGCTGGAAAACCGGCTCCTGCCGCTGCACGACCCGAGCAACGTGGCCGCGGTGATCGTGGAGCCGGTAGCCGGCAGCGCCGGCTGGTACGTGCCGCCGCAGGGCTACCTCAAGCGCCTGCGCGAGATTTGCGACAAGCACGGCATCCTGCTGATCTTCGACGAGGTCATCACCGGTTTCGGTCGCCTGGGCACCGCGTTCGCGTCCGACTACTACGGCGTGCAGCCCGACATGCTGAACTTTGCCAAGGCGGTGACCAACGGCGTGATCCCCATGGGCGGCGTGGTCTGCACCGACCGCATCTACGACACCATGATGGGTGCACACGGCAGCGCCCCTGAGCACGCCATCGAGTTCTTCCACGGCTATACCTATTCGGGCCACCCGGTGGCCTGTGCGGCGGCCATCGCCACGCTGGACCTGTTCCGCGAAGAGCAGCTGTTCGAGCGCGCCGGCCAGATGGGCCCGGTGCTGGGCGACGCCATGCACAGCGCGCTCAAGGGCCTGCCCCACGTCATCGGCATCCGCAGCCTCGGCCTGGCCGCGGCGGTGGAGCTCGCCCCCCGGCCGGGCCTGCCGGGCAAGCGCGCGTTTGACGTGTTCATGGACTGCTACCACCGCGGCGTGCTGGTGCGCAACGCGGGCGACAACCTGGTGTTCGCGCCGCCCTTCATCGTGGAACAGTCCCACATCGACACCATGGTGGGCGTGCTCGCCGACGCGATCAAGCGCGTGGAGTGAGCCACCCGGGCGCGAAGGCGCCCGCGGCGGCCCGGTTCGCTCAGCGCCCCATCTGGCGTTGGAGTTCGGCGCAGTGGTCGCGCGCCGGCACCGCCGGGGTGGGCCACACCGCGTCGGGTTGCGCTGCGCCGGGCATGGCGGGGCTGCCGGCCTGGGCCATCAGCACGCGGACGCCGCTGAGCGGCCCCAGGTGCAGCGGGATACCCAGGTCGCGGCGCACATGGCCGTTGCCGGCCACCAGCAGCACCGTCTGGCCGGGCGAAAGCCGGGCCAGGGCTGCCTGCGCCATGGAGCGGTCACGGGCGATCTGGATGCGGGTCATGGGACCGATCTGGCCCTCGGGCAGCAGGCCGCAGTGGCCATCGCGGATGGCTGTGCGCTGCTGCGCCAGCGCCTCGGGCGGCAGCCGGTCGTCCAGCG
>JAGXRS010000446.1 GCA_018335615.1 Hydrogenophaga sp.
AGCCACATCGGCTCCTGCGGCTGGCCTGCACCGGGGGTGGAGATCCGGTTGCTGGACACGCAAGGCCAGCCGGTGGCGCCGGGTCAGGTGGGCGAGGTGTGCGCGCGCGCCCCGAACGTGGTGCAGCGCTACTGGCCCGACCAGCCGGCGCTCGACGCCGACGGCTTTTTCCACACCGGCGACCTGGCCCGGCAGGCCGACGACGGCAGCTTCACCATCGTCGGCCGCGCCAAGGACATGATCATTTCGGGCGGCGAAAACATTTACCCGGCCGAGATCGAGAACCTGCTGGCGCAGCACCCGGCCGTGGCCGAATGCGCCGTGATCGGCCAGCCCGACACGCGCTGGGGCGAGGTGGCGGCGGCGGTGGTGGTGCTGCGTGAACCGACGGGCGAACCAGGGTGGGAAGCGCCGCTGCAGGCCTGGCTGGACGGTCGTCTGGCGCGCTACAAATGGCCGCACCGCTGGGTGCGAATGGATGGCCTGCCGCGCACGGCGCTGGGCAAGGTGCAGAAGGGCGCGCTCCAAACGCGGCTGGAGGCCGAGGGCTTCGACAGCGCCGGTCCGCAGCCTGTTGAAGGACTTGGCCCGAACGGAGTGCGGGCCGCGTCTCCCTGAGGGCGTCGACAAGCTCAGTCCGAACGGGTGGAGATGAACGCCTGGAGCGTCCTCGTTCGGAGATGGACGCCTGGAGCGCCCTCGTTCGCCTGGTGCCCGCCTTCCTTTCCCCCATCCCCCGTTCACCCTGTACCCGCACTGCCATGCCGCCTGTGGCCACAGGCCCGTTCGCCCTGAGCCTGTCGAAGGGCTGACAGGATGGCGCCCGGCTCAGGTCCTGGTCGGCTGCAACCTCGTCGCCAGCCACACCAGCACCAGCACCGGCAGGCCCAGGAAGGCGGTGGCGGTGAAGAAAGTGGGGTAGTCGTAGGCGTCCACGAAGGCGCCCGAATAGCCCGCCAGCCACTTGGGCGCCAGCAGCATCATCGAGCTGAACAGCGCGTACTGCGTGGCCGAGTACTTCACGTTGGTGAGGCTGGAGAGGTAGGCGATGAAGGCGGCCGACGCCACGCCGGCGCTCAGGTTGTCGGCCGAGATCACGGCGATGAGCGCGGTGACGTCGTGGCCGTGCCCGGCCAGCCAGGCGAACAGCAGGTTGCTCGCCGCCGAGAGCACGGCGCCCAGCATCAGCACCCGCATGACGCCCAGCTTGAGCGAGAGCGCGCCACCAATGAAGGCGCCCACCAGGGTCATGATCACACCGTAGATTTTGGTGACCGCCGCCACCTCGTCCTTGGTGTAGCCCATGTCCACGTAGAAGGGGTTGGCCATGATGCCCATCACCACGTCGCTGATGCGGTAGACGCCGATCAGCGCCAGGATCAGCAAGGCCTGCTTGCCATAGCGCTTGAGGAAATCGGCGAAGGGCTCCACCAGCGCGCTGCGCAGCCACTCGGCGGCGTTCTTCGACGGCGGCAGCTGCACATGCACCGGCTCGCGCGAGAACAGCACGGTGAGCACGCCCACCAGCATGCTCGCGGCCATCACCAGGTAGGCCGTGGTCCACGCCGCCTGCTGGTAGAGCACGCCGGGTGCGGCGGCCGCAGCCCCGGTCACGGCCGGGGCCACCTCGGCGCGTGCGGCGATCCACAGCACGCCGGCGCCGGCCCAGATCATGGCGATGCGGTAGCCGGTCTGGTAGGTGGCGGCCAGCGCGCCCTGGTGGCGCACGTCGGCCGACTCGATGCGGTAGGCATCGAGCGCGATGTCCTGCGTGGCCGAGGCAAACGCGACCGCCAGCGCGCACCACACCACGGCCGTGAGGCCGGTGCGCGGATCGGCCAGCGCCATGCCCACCAGCGCAACGATGATGGCCAGCTGCGAGAACAGCAGCCAGCTGCGCCGCCGGCCCAGCCAGCGGGTGAGCAACGGCAAGGGCAGGCGGTCCACCAACGGGGCCCAACACCACTTGAAACCATATGCAAGACCCACCCAGCTGAGGTAACCGATGGTAGTGCGGTCCAGCCCCGCCTCGCGCAGCCGGAAGCTCAGCGTGCCCAGCACCAGCAGCAGCGGCAGCCCCGCCGAGAAGCCCAGCGCGAACATGCGCAGGCTGGCCGGCTCCAGGTAGACGCGCAGGGTGTCGGCCCAGCTCAGGCGCTCGGGCACTGGTGCGCGGTCGTCGGGAAGGGGCGCAACGGGCAAGGCAGGAGACGGCGGCAGCGGCATGGTGGGCAGGAAGGGGGATGCGCGCGCTCGCACGCTTTTGTCTATTATTGATTCATGTGCTTCTTATGCGATCTCAAGTCGGCCGACCCGTCGGTCACGCGCCCCGAACCTGTGTGGTCGGCCCGGCGTGCGTTCCTGCTCGCCGGCACGGCCGTGGCCGCCGGCGCGGCACTGCCTGCCGCAGCACAGGTGGACGTGGGCAAGGCATCGGCCATGCGCAAGCTGGTGCCAGCCGACGAGCTGGAAGCCGCCGCGCAGCAGCAATACGGCCAGATGATGGCCGAGG
The DNA here is from genome assembly GCA_018335615.1 of Hydrogenophaga sp. GTDB lineage: Bacteria > Pseudomonadota > Gammaproteobacteria > Burkholderiales > Burkholderiaceae_C > Hydrogenophaga. Next base: position 2,513 of record JAGXRS010000446.1, read on the forward strand.
CCAACAGCAAACGCGCCCTGCTCCCCGCCAGCCACCCACAGGTGCAGCGGCTGCGCCGCATTGCCCAGCGCCTCATCCCGCACAGCGCGCCCTGGAATGAGCGGGCCACGCAGTGGAAATGGGAGGTGAACCTGATCGAGAGCCCGCAGATCAACGCCTTCTGCATGCCCGGCGGCAAGATCGCGTTCTACACCGGCATTCTGGACAAACTGCAGCTCACCGACGATGAGTCGGCCATGATCATGGGCCACGAAATGGCCCACGCGCTGCGCGAGCACGCCCGCGCCCGTGTGGCCAAGAGCAGCGCCACCAACATCGGCCTGCGCCTGGGCGCCCAGCTGCTGGGCCTGGGCCAGCTCGGCGACATGGCGGCCGGCATGGGCGCGCAGCTGCTCACGCTGCGTTTCAGCCGCGAGGACGAAACCGAAGCCGACCTGGTTGGCCTGGAACTGGCGGCCCGCTCGGCCTACGAGCCGCGCGCCAGCGTGACGCTCTGGCAGAAAATGACCTCCGCCAACAGCGGCGCCGGCAGCCCCAGCTTCCTCTCCACCCACCCACCCGGCCCCAACCGCATCCGCGAGCTGGAAGCCAACGTGCCGCGGGTGCAGGGCTTGTACGAGCAGGCGCGCAGGGGCTGAGGTGTTCCAGGCATTCGTGCAGCGCAACAACCCCGAGCGCGACCGCACCCAGGAGATGGGCCTGCGCCTGTCCATCGGGCAACGCCGGTGCCACCCGCAGGGCATGGCCTGGGGCTGGACGCCCATCCGGGGCGCGGCTCGCGCTTCAAGCTGAGCCTGCCCTGGCATGCGCCGCCCTCCAGACGCGCAAGCCGCCTGCGACCGAGCGGCCCACGCCGCAGCTCCACCTGACGCGGCTGGATGACGCAACCCAGGGGTGCCGGACCACCGCCCTGTTGCCGGAAGCCCTCCGCTGCCACTGCCTGCAGGCCGAAGGCATCGCCGGCGCCCCGCAGGCCGGGCGCGAGCAGCAGCCCGACATGCTGATCGCCGACGTCTGCCTCGCGCGCGGTCAGGAAACCGGCCTCGAGTTGGTGCGTGCCTTGCGCGAACAAGGGTCCGTGCTGCCCGCCGCCATCATCAGCGGCGATATCGGCCAGGTGCAGCCGCAACCGATCGAGCCGGCGGGCGGGGCTGGCGCTGCTGCACAGGCCGGTGCAGATGGAGGCCTTGCTGGCGGTGCTGCAGTCCCTCCCGTCGGCCGCATCGCCTGCGGCTGCGGTCGAGTCGGATGCCTGCCACCGCCACCGCTCAGGGCGCTGGCTTCTTGTAGCTCATCAGCTCGGTCGTCCACACGGGCCGCCCCGATGAGCGGATGTGCTTCACGTTGGCCTTGACATCGGGTGCGTACCAGTAGGTGTCGTTCTGCTGGCCGTTGGTGCCGCGCGAGGTGTTGAAGAACCCGCGGTACTCCAGCCGGTAGGCCATGAACTGGCCGGCTGGCACGGAGACCTCCTCGTAGGCCACCACTTCGGCCTTTTGCTGCGTGTTGCCCGACACGCCGTCCGGCCGGCTCCAGTTCGCCTCGAAATCCCAGCGTTTGCCCACGGCCAGCGGCCAGACGCGCCAGGGCTTGGCGGACGGGTTGTAGGCACCATGCTCGGCGGCCAACGGAATCGACCTCGTCTTGCCATCGATGGAAAAGGCCAGGCCTTCGTCGGTCTTGACCACCGTGCGAACGGAGCGCCCCTCTTCCAGTTTGGTCAGCGCGTCGACGCGGCGCCACTCCCAGGTTTCGCCCTCGACAAAGGCCTCGGGGGTGGGCATTTCGGTGGTTTGCGCACCCGCCAGGCCCACCGCACACAACAAGGAAACGCAACAGATGGAACGTGCCATTGAAAACATGGTGATCTCCCAAGTGGTCCAACCAACAACACAAGCATCGGCCACCCCCCCCACGCTGCACGCCCACCCCCTGGAGGCGAAGCGGGCTGGCGTGGCGGGGTGCCGGGCGGTCCCCCATGAGCGGGGGGTGAAACCCACCACGTGCGCCTCCGATCAGGGCACGCGGCGGTACAACGCGTAGAAGCTGGAGCGTTCTTCTCCCCGGGGCGTTCTGGCCCACAGCTCCAGGCCGTGGAGCACATTGCCGGGGCGGTAGGCCCCCGTGCTGTTGCCATTGCCGTCCAGCACGCAATGCGGGTCGGCGGCCGACCCCTTGCTGCACAGAATCTCGGCCCAGCGCTGCGTGGAGAACACGCTCACGCCATCCTGGAAGCCAGCGCCCTCAAAGCCGAGGGTGGCACCGACAAAGGTGGGGGCCACCGCCCCGTCCGGCACGGTCCAGATCTGGGGGCCGTATTCGGGTGCGGGTGTGAGATCGGTCACCGGAAGGCCGCCCAGCGCCGGCTCGATGCCGGAGCGCCAGTCGGCCACCAGCTGGGGCACGAAGGCGGGCATGGGAATGGCCTTGAACTCGTCCACCGTGAGCGCGCGCGACAAGGTGGAATGCCACTGCGTTTCGTTGGGCGTGCTGCCCGTGTTGCCGGCCAGGAAGAAATCAAACCGCCACTTGCCCTGCCGGGGAATGGCCTGGATCTGATCCGACGTCCAGGGTGCCGGGTTGCCCGCCGCATCGCGGGCAAACACCCGGGTGTTGTCCAGGTCGGCCAGGTCCACGCCCGAGGGGCCCACGCGGCCGCCACTGGCATAGGCCCATTGCAGGTTGATGATCTGCGTGCCCGACACGCTGCCGTTGGGGCGCTTGAAGGCGAGACGGTCCAGCCCCGCGCTGGGCCAGAGCGTGAGTGTCCTGCCATTGGGGGCGGTGATCTCCACCCGGTGGAACAAGGGCGCGCCCGAGCCGTCCTGATGGTTGCGCACCCAGGTGCTGTAGCCGGTGGCGTGGTAGCTGAAGGCCGTGGAAGCACTGTCGACGAACGCGCGCCGTTGGGAGAACGGCCGCACCCGCGCGTCGAAGTGGTACTGGTTGCCCACGAATTTGAGCTGCCCGCCCTGCGCGCGCACCACCCCCTGTTCCCAGTCTTCGTTGCCGTACAGGTCGCGCCAGCGGTAGGTGAACACCACATCGCCGGCCTGCGCACCGCTGCGGGTGAACTCGTAGGTGGGCTGATCAAAAACCAGGGTGTTCACCGCGCCGTTGGGGCCGCTGTTGTCGCGGTTGCGGTACAGGGCCGTGAAGGCCCGGAACTGGCCCGCCTGTGCGGGTCCGACCCGGTGCCCGTTGTTTTTGTAAGCGGCCGGGTTGTTGTCCACGAACAGCGCCCGACAGGCCGGGGCCTTGATCGACACCGGGGTCGTGCTGGTGTCCACCCGCTCGGCGTGGGGCAGGTTGTAGCAGGCGGTCATGCGGTCCAGCAGGTCCTGCATCCGGGGGGCGAGCCCGTCCACCGGCAGGGCCGTGGCCACCACGCTGTTCATGTTGTGGGTGACGGGTGTGCCGCCGCCCACCACGCTGACGTAGGCCGGTTGCGCGCCGTCGCCGTTGAGTTTGACCTCGGCCTTCACCGTCACCACACCGGCCTCGTTCGACGTCCGTTGCACGTCCAGCGCGTCCAGTGCCTTGTCCATGCCGGTGCCATCGGCGGCGAAGACACCCGTCAAGGGGTGGGCGGTGGTGCCCGCGGCATCCAGCAGCGGCTTCAGGGCATGGACGATCCCGGACACCGCAGCATCGAGACGGGCCGAGTCGAAGTCGGACGGCTTGAGTTGGTAGGGGTCGCCGTTGGGCGCCAGCGACGCGGCCACCAGTGTGGTGATCGGGGTGATGTTGACCGTGCCGCTGACCGCCTCTGCGGTCATGCTCACCTGCGCCATGCGGCCGTCCACCGGGGTGGCGGTCAGCACCAGGGGGGCCCGCACGCCGCTTTTGAGGCCCAGGGTGTAGTGGCCGTCGGGCCGGGTGGTACAGGGCACCTCCACGCTGGCCGCGTCCTGGCACCACTG
>JAGXRS010000447.1 GCA_018335615.1 Hydrogenophaga sp.
GGCGCCACCGGCTTCCAGCCGGTGCTCGCGGCGCAGCAGCGGCTGCTTGCCAGCCGGCTGTCGCTGCTGGAGGCCGAGGTCGAGGCCGCGCTGGCCATGGTGGACCTGCAGCAACTCGTGGGAGATTCATGGTGAGAACTGGCATCACATACGCGCTGGTCGCCACCGCGGTGGCGGCCGCGCTCCTGACCGGCTACCTGCTGGGGCAAAGCCGCCAGGGCAGCGCTCACACAGCCTCTTCGGGCGCGCCGGCTGACCCGGTCCATTCGACCGCGGCCACGGTGCCGGCCGCGACGGGCGAGCGAACGGTGCTCTATTACCGCAACCCGATGGGGCTGCCGGACACCTCCCCCGTTCCCAAGAAAGATCCCATGGGCATGGACTACCTGCCCGTCTATGCCGGTGAACAGCAGGACGACGCGGGCGCCGTGCGCGTGAGTCCGCAGCGGCTGCAGGCGCTGGGCGTGCGCACCGCACCGGTGGAACGGCGGGTGATCGATGCCGCCGTGCAGGCGGTCGGCCGGGTGGAGCTGGACGAGCGGCGCACCCACGAGATCGCGCCCCGGTTCGAGGGCTGGATCGAACGCCTGCATGTGAACGCCACCGGAGACCCCGTCCGCAAGGGACAGCCGCTCTTCACGGTCTACAGCCCCGAGCTGGCCGCGACCCGCGAGGAACTGGCGATTGCCGAGCGCTTGCTGGCGCGTGCCGTCGAGTCTGACGCCACATCAACCGCGAGTGCCCAGCGCACGGTGGACGCGGCCCGCGCGCGCCTGAACAACTGGCAGGCGGTGGGTGCACCTGACGGTAGCCGGGTGGTGGTCCGCTCCCCGGTGGACGGCATCGTGCTGGAGAAGGTGGCGGTCGAGGGCATGCGCTTCACGCCGGGCATGGCGGTCTTGCGCATCGCCAACCTGTCGTCGGTCTGGGTCCTGGCCGATGTTTACGAGCAGGACCTGGCCCGGCTCGCCAGGGGGCAGAAGGCCCGCGTCAGCGTGGACGCGTTTCCCGGGCGCCATTTCGATGCCCGGATCACCTACATCTACCCCGTGCTCAACGCCGCGACGCGGACCAGTACCGTGCGGCTGGAACTGGCCAACAGCGAGCGCCTGCTGCAACCGGGCATGTTTGCCCAGGTGGAAATCTTCACCGCGGGAGAGACACCCCGTCTGACCGTGCCCACCTCGGCGCTGATCGATGACGGACAGCGCCGCACCGTATTGGTCGCCCTGGGCGAGGGCCGCTTCAAACCCCAGGTCGTCGAGACCGGACGGCGTGGCCGAGAGCATGTCGAGATCCTCTCCGGCCTGGCGGGCGGGGAACAGGTGGTGGTCTCGGCCAACTTCCTGATCGATGCCGAGAGCAACCTGCAGTCGGCCCTGGCCGGATTCCGCGCAGACCCGGCGACGCCGCAGGCCATCCGCCACACCACCCAGGGCACGTTCGACGAGTACTTCAAGGACAGCAACAGCGTGATGCTCTCGCACGAAGCCATCGCCGCGCTGTCATGGCCGGCGATGTCGATGGAGTTCGGTTTGGCCAACCCCGGCCTGGCCGCCGGTCTGGCACCGGGCACGCCGATTCGTTTCAGCTTCGAGGAACGCGGCCCCGGCGAGTACGTGGTGGTCGAGCTTCAGGCCACGGCCCGACCCGCCAAAGGCGCGGGCTCGCGCAGCCCGGGACGCTGACATGCTCAACCGACTGATCGACTGGTCCGGCCGGCATGTGTTTGCCGTGCTGCTGGCCACCCTGTTCATGGTCGTGGCGGGCCTGTACGCGCTCAAGCACACGGCGCTGGACGCGCTGCCCGATCTGTCCGATGTGCAGGTCATCATGTTCACCGAGTACGCCGAGCAGGCGCCGCAGGTGGTCGAAGACCAGGTCACCTACCCGCTGACGACCGCCATGCTGTCGGTGCCGGGCGCACGCGTGGTGCGCGGGTTCTCCATGTTCGGCGCGTCCTATGTGTACGTGATCTTCGAGGATGGCACCGACATCTACTGGGCACGCTCGCGGGTGCTGGAGTACCTCAGCTCGGTCGCCGGGCGCCTGCCCCAGGGCGTGTCGCCGCAGATCGGCCCCGATGCCACCGGGGTGGGCTGGGTGTACCAGTACGCCCTGCTGGGCAAGGGCAAGGACCTGGGCGAACTGCGCAGCCTGCAGGACTGGTATGTGCGCTACCAGCTGACGCAGGCGCACGGCGTGTCCGAGGTGGCCAGCATCGGCGGCTTCGTCAAGGAATTCCAGGTCGTGGTCGACCCGTACCGGCTGGCGGGCTACGGCATCGCGCTGGAGCAGGTGGGCAACGTCATCGCCGCGTCCAACCGCGACGTGGGTGGCCGCGTCATCGAACTGGCCGAAAAAGAATACATGGTGCGCGGCCGGGGCTACCTGCGCAGCGCCGACGACATCGGGGCGCTGGTGCTGGCGCAGGACCGTGGCACGCCGGTGCGCATCTCCGACGTCGCACGTGTCGAGCTGGTGCCCGCGGGGCGCCGTGGCATCGCCGAACTCAATGGCGAGGGCGAGGTGGCGTCGGGCATCGTGATGGCCCGCTACGGCCAGAACGCGCTGGACGTGATCGCCAACGTGAAGAAGAAGATTGCCGAGATCAGCCCGGGTCTGCCCGAGGGCACGGAGATCGTGCCGGTGTACGACCGCTCGGCCCTGATCGAGCGCGCCATCGACAACCTGAAATGGACGCTGCTCGAAGAGAGCCTGATCGTGGCGGTGGTGTGCATCATCTTCCTGCTGCATGTGCGCAGTGCGCTGGTGGCCATCGTCACGCTGCCGCTGGGCATCCTGTTCGCCTTCATCGCCATGAAGGTGCTGGGCATTGGCTCGAACATCATGAGCCTGGGCGGCATCGCCATTGCCATCGGCGCCATGGTGGACGCCGCCATCGTGATGATCGAGAACGCGCACAAGCATCTGGAGCGCTTCGACGCCCGCTCCCAGGGCCTCAACCCGCAGGAGCACGCGAAGGCGCGGGCGCGCGTGATCATCGACGCCTGCCAGGAAGTGGGCCCGGCGCTGTTCTTCTCCCTGCTGATCATCACCGTCTCCTTCCTGCCGGTGTTCGCGCTGGAGGGGCAGGAAGGGCGTCTGTTCTCGCCGCTGGCCTTCACCAAGACCTTTGCCATGGCCGGCGCTGCCTTCCTGTCGCTGACGCTGGTACCGGTGCTGATGCTGTTCTTCGTGCGCGGTCGCATCCTGCCGGAGTCCCGCAACCCGGTGAACCGCTTCCTGATCTGGGCATACCGCCCCATGATCCGCGGCGTGCTGCGGTTCAAGTGGGTCACCATCGTGTTGGCGGTCGCCGCCATGGCGGCCACGGTCTACCCGGCGCGTCAGCTCGGCTCCGAATTCATGCCCACCCTCAACGAGGGCACGCTGTTCTACATGCCGGCCTCGGTGCCCGGCATGTCGGTGACCGAGGCCGCGCGCCTGCTGGCCACCACCAACCGCATCATCAAG
>JAGXRS010000448.1 GCA_018335615.1 Hydrogenophaga sp.
ATCGCGCCTAGCGCCAGCGTGCTCGACGTGGCCTGCGGCCACGGCCGCCACATGCGCCTGCTGGCCGCGCGTGGTCACCCCGTCACCGGCGTGGACCGCTCGCAAGAGGCCACCGACGCCGTGGCCGGTCTCGGCCGCGCCGTGCTGGCCGACATCGAGAACGGCCCCTGGCCCTTCCCGGGCGAACGCTTCGGCGCCGTGGTGGTCACCAACTACCTGTGGCGCCCGCTCTGGCCCACCCTGGTGGACAGCGTGGCGCCCGGTGGCGTGCTGATCTATGAAACCTTTGCCAGCGGCCACGAAACGGTGGGCCGCCCGGCCCGGGCCGACTTCCTGCTGCAACCCGGCGAGTTGCTGCGGGTGTGCGCCGGGCTGCGCGTGGTGGCCTATGAAGACGGCTTCTGCGGCGGCCCTGACCGCTTCGTGCAGCGCATCGCCGCGGTACGCGAGGGGCCAGCCCCCACCCAGCCGGCCCGCTTCCCGCTGGACGCCACTGGGTAGAATGATCGATTACGTGCCCTACACGGGTCGGTGCCTCCGCACCCGGTGACGGCGCATCCTATTTGAGCTCCCAGCCTATGAAAACCATCACCGGCAGCATCGTGGCCCTGGTCACGCCCTTGTTAGAAGACGGCAGCGTGGACTACCCCACCCTGCGCAAACTGATCGACTGGCACATCGCCGAGGGCACCGACTGCATCGGCGTGGTCGGCACCACGGGCGAGTCACCCACGGTCAGCGTGGAAGAACACTGCGAGATCATCCGCGTGTCGGTGGAGCAGGCGGCCAAACGCGTGCCCATCATGGCCGGTTGCGGCGCCAACTCCACCGCCGAAGCGATCGAGCTGGCCAAATTCGCACGCAGCGTCGGTGCCGACTGCCAGCTGCAGGTGGTGCCCTACTACAACAAGCCCACGCAAGAAGGCCAGTACCAGCATTTCAAGGCGATTGCCGAAGCCACCGGCGACCTGCCCATCGTGCTGTACAACGTGCCCGGCCGCACCGTGGCCGACATGTCGATCGAGACCACGCTGCGCCTGGCCCAGGTGCCCGGCATCGTGGGCATCAAGGAAGCCACCGGCAACATCGAGCGCGCGCAGTGGCTGATCCGCGAAGCGCCCGAGAACTTCGCCATCTACTCCGGCGACGATCCCACCGCCGTGGCGCTGATGCTGTGCGGCGGCCAGGGCAATGTGAGCGTGACGGCCAACATTGCCCCACGCCTGATGCACGAACTGTGCGTGGCGGCGCTGGCCGGCGACGCACGCAAGGCGATGGACATCCAGTTGCGCCTGATGCCGGTGCACAAGAACCTGTTTGTCGAAGCCAACCCCATCCCCTTGAAATGGGCCATGGCCCGCATGGGCCTGTGCGGCGAAACCATGCGCCTGCCGCTGACCCCGATGTCGCGCAGCCTGGTGCCCACCGTCGAGGGCGCGCTGCAGGAAAGCGGCCTCATCGGCTGAGCACGTCGCTGCCGCTTCGATCTTCACCATGACTGCGAGCCATTCCATGCCCCACGCCTCCACTACCGCCCATGCGCCCCGCGTCACCCACACGGCTCCCAGCCGTGCCACGCTGACCCGCATCAGCCTGCTGGCCGCGGCCACGCTGCTGGCCTCGGGCTGCTCGGTGCTGCAGGAAGACAAGATCGACTACAAGAGCGCCCAGCGCGGCAGCACGCTGGACGTGCCACCCGACCTGACGCAGCTCAGCCGCGACTCGCGCTACAACGTGCCCGGCTCCATCGTCACCGCCAGCGGTTACCAGACGGCACAGCCCACCTCCGCCGCCAGCGCCACCACCGCCGTCAGTGCGGTGGGTGACGTGCGCATTGAACGCGCCGGCAACCAGCGCTGGCTGGTGATCGACCGCCCGGCCGACGCACTCTGGGGTCCGGTGCGTGACTTCTGGCAGGAGAACGGCTTCCGGCTCGAACTCGACCAGCAGGCCCTGGGCATCATGGAAACCGACTGGGCGGAAAACCGCGCGAAGCTGCCGCAGGATTTCATCCGCAGCACGATCGGCCGCGTGTTCGAGAACCTGTATTCCACCGGCGAGCGCGACAAGTTCCGCACCCGCCTGGAACGCAATGCCGCCGGCGGCACCGAGGTCTACATCAGCCACCGCGGCATGGTGGAGGTCTATTCCACGGCACAGAAAGACCAGACGGTCTGGCAGCCACGCGCGGCAGATGCCGAACTGGAAACCGAGTTCCTGCGCCGCCTCATGGTCAAGCTCGGCGTGAGCGAAGCGCAGTCGCAGGCGGTGGCCGCGGCGGCACCCGTGCAGCAGGCGGCCCGCCTGACCACGGTGGACAATGCACCGGTGGTGCAGCTCGACGACGGCTTCGACCGCGCCTGGCGCCGCGTGGGTCTGTCGCTGGACCGCACCGGCTTCACGGTGGAAGACCGCAACCGCGCGGACGGGGTCTACTTCGTGCGCTATGTGGCCACGACCGCCGCCGATGCGGCCAAGCCGGGCTTCCTGGGTCGCCTCTTCGGCCGCCAGAGGACCGCCGATGCGCCCCAGAAATACCGCGTGCTGGTGCGCAGCAATGGCAGCACCTCGTCCGTCTCGGTGCTGGATGCCGACGGCCGCCCGACCCCTTCGGCCAACGCGCAGCGCATCCTGCAACTGCTGGCCGACGACCTCAAGTGAGTTCCATGGCCGCGTGCTGAATGGCGCGCGTGCCTGTCGCACGCCCGCTCACGCGGCAAACGAAAAAAAGCCGCCTGGCCAGGCGGCTTTTTTGTGGGACCCGAAGGCCCCGTGGCCTGCTTATTGGGCGGGCTTGGCGGCTTCTGCAGCTGCGTCGGCGGCGGCCTTGGCGGCATCGCCTTCAGCGGGTGCAGCAGCGTCGGCTGCGACGGGCGCCGCGTCGGCAGCAGGAGCGGCATCTGCAGCAGCGGGCGCTGCGTCAGCCGGAGCGGCTGCTGCAGGCTCGACAGCGGGTGCAGGGGCGGCGACAGGTGCCTCTTCTTTTTTGCCGCAAGCGGACAGAGCGACGGCGGCCAGCAGGCTGGTGATCAGGAGAGCTTTTTTCATGAATTTCTGAGAATGAACAACGAACAACGAAAATCGACGCGGAACCAAAAAAAAACCCGAACGGGTGGTTCGAGTTGGTTCAGTTGAGCCAGACGGTGCGTTGTAACACTGCGTTTGGCTGGTTACATATCATACTTCTGAAAAAACAAGCGGAATTACCCTGATCGACTTTTTTTCGATCCTCGGGAACTTGTTGCAGAAAAACAAAGCACGGATCGCCCTACAAGCCGAGCGTGACCGCCGGAAACGAAGGGCTGCCCTTGCGCCACCAGTGCTCAAGTCGTTCCCCCAGTGCCACCCGGCGGCCCGGCGCGGTGCTCGCCACCAGCAAGGCCTGGGCCATGTCGATGCGCTCCAATGTCCAGGCCGGCGACCACAGGGCACTGGGCAGCTCACCCGGTGGGACGGCCCCGCAGGCGCGGGCCTCGAACAGATGGGACCAGGTCACGCGCCACTGCACGAAGCGCGGGTGGCGCTCGCGCAAGGTCTTGAAGTCGTGGGCGATCATGCGCAGGGACCGCCCGCGTGCGGACCACGCGTGCAGCGCGTCCACCACCGCCCGCTCGCCGAGCGGCCAGTCGGCAAAGTCCGGATCGGCCAGCACCAGGGGGCTCCAGCCCTGGACGGCTGAGGTCGACAGCGCCTGCGCGATCAGGTCGGCAAACCGCTGCCGGCCCCGCATGCGCCCCTCGGGCAGCGCTCCCAGGCTGGCGGCGGTTATCGACGAGGGAACCGTTCCAGGCATGAGCGCCCCTGGGTTCCGGGCATCAGCTGGCCAGCGCTGGGTGCAGCCAGCCGGCCTCGAACCATTCCTGCAACAAGGCACGGGCATCCGGACCGGCCCGCTGAACCTGCACGGCCGAAAGGCAGCGCTGATCGGCCAGCGTGCGCATCAGGCGCGCGTCGGCCCCCCCGGCGCGCAGGCTTTCGCCATTGATGAACACGTGGCGCTCGTCGTACATCATGCGGGTACGACGGTCCAGCCGGATGGCACCGGGCGTCCAGGCTGCCTGGGGCTCATCGAACCACACGCGGGGCTTCGGCTCGGTCATCACCTCACCCAGCGCACAGGCCAGCGACTGGCGCTCGGCCAGCAGGCGATGCAGGGCATCGACGGCAAAATTTTCCAGCGCAGGCGGCATGGCGGCCGGGTGCTCGGTGGCAGGCTGGGCCGGATCGCGGTACAGCGTGCTGTCCTCGAAATCATCGGCCATGCGCTGCAACAACTCGCCCGCCAGCCCCCCCCGCTGCGGCACACGAAAGCCGACCGAATAGGTCATGCACTCGGCGGCGCCCACGGCCACGCCGTCATGGGCCCAGCGCGGGGGCAGGTAGAGCATGTCGCCGGGATTCAGCGTGTGCTCTTCTTCGGGTTCAAAATGGCTGAGGATCTTCAGCGGCACGTCGGGCTCCAGCGACAGGTCTTTCTGGCGGCCGATGCGCCAGTGGCGCTGGCCGCTGGCCTGCAGCAGGAACACGTCGTAGCTGTCGAAGTGCGGGCCGACCCCGCCGCCCTCGGTGGCCCAGGAGATCATGAGGTCGTCCAGGCGGGCGTCGGGCACGAAGCGGAAGCGCTGCAGCAGCTCGTGCGCCGCGTTCACATGCAGGTCCACACCCTGCACCAGCAGGGTCCAGCGCGGCTGCTTCAGCGGTGGCAACGAGGCGCGTTTCAGGGGCCCGTGCTTCAGCGTCCAGCCCGAGGCCTGGTGCACGATCAGACGAGACTCCACCGCCTCGTCCGCCGCCATGGCGAACAGATCCTGGCGGCTCAGGAAAGGCGTGAAACCTGGGAAGGCGTTGCGGATCAGCAGCGGCTTTTTCTGCCAGTACCGGCGCATGAACTGAGCGGGCGAGAGCCCGCCGAGCATGGGACGCGGCGTGTCGACAGGGGAGCGGTCGCCGCCGACGGGCGCGGGCGCAGGGCTGGATGAGGGGGTATTGAACATGGGACAATTGTCCGATGAAAAGCCCCATGCCCATCACCAGCCAGTGCGTCGTGGCCCTGACCTGGACATTGAAAGACACCCTCGGAGAAGAACTCGACGTGCTCGAAGAGCCGGTGGAGTTTCTCGTCGGGGGTACCGACCTGCTCGCACGCATCGAAGAAGCCCTGCAAGGCCACCAGGCCGGCGACACGGTGGACCTGCACCTGGAGCCGGAAGACGCCTTTGGCGACTACGACGACAGCCTGCTGTTCCTGGAACCACGCCAGCTGTTCCCCGAAAAGATCGAAGAAGGCATGGGCTTCGAGGGCTTGCCGGCGGGGTGCAGCCCGGCCGCACCGAAGGACCGCCTCTTCTTCATCAGCGACATCTACCCCGACCATGTGGTGCTCGACGCCAACCACCCGCTCGCGGGCATTGCACTGCGCATCTCGATCCGCGTGCACGCGGTGCGCGAGGCATCGCTGGACGAAATCGGCAGCGGCTCGCTGGGCACCGGTTTCTTCCGCATGGACGTGCCAGCCGTTGAAGAAGAAGACGACGACGAAGACGGCGGGTCACCACCCCACCGGCCCACGCTGCACTGAGCGCACCTTCCAACAAAATGGGCACCCCGCGGGGTGCCCATTTTGTTGCTTTCGACGGGGCGACCGACGGACTCAGCCCCGCCCGGTGGAGCCGTAGCCGTCGGTCCCGCGTTCGCTGGGGGCAGCGAAGTCGTCCACCACATTGAAGCGGGCCTGCACCACCGGCACGATGACCATCTGCGCGATGCGCTCCATGGGCTCCACGGTGAAAGCCGTGTCGCTGCGGTTCCAGGCGCTCACCATGAGCTGGCCCTGGTAATCGCTGTCGATCAGCCCGACCAGATTGCCCAGCACGATGCCATGCTTGTGGCCCAGCCCCGAGCGAGGCAGGATCATGGCCGCATAGCCCGGGTCGGCCAGGTGGATGGCCAGGCCGGTGGGCACGAGCTGCCAGGCGTTCGGTCCGAGCACCAGGGGCGCATCCAGGCAGGCCCGCAGGTCCAGCCCAGCGCTACCGGCCGTGGCGTAGGCCGGCAGGTGCGCGGCCATGCGCGGGTCGAGCACCTTGACGTCGATCTGCATGCGGTGACTCCTCGTTCGGCCGGGCTCAGTTGACCGGCTTCATGGCGTCTTGCAGGGCCTTGGCGGGGTCGTCTTCTTCCTCCTCGCTTTCAGCTGGCTCCAGACCGTCGGCATCAGCCCCTTCCTCGGCGGCCTCCTCATCGTCCTCGTCGATCTGCAGGCCCTGCATGTTGTTGAGCATGTCCCGAACCGAATCCTCGTCCATCAAGACCGCCTGGCCCAGGCTGCCGGTGACGATGCTCGGGTTGACCAGGATCACCGCCACCATGATGACCTGCATGATGATGAAGGCAATGGAGCCTTTGTAGATCTGCGATGTGGTGACGGCCTTGATCCGCTGGCCCGTGACCACGTCGTTGTAGTCCTGCCGTGCGGCCACGCTGCGCAGATAGAACAGCGCGAAGCCGAACGGTGGCGTGAGGAACGAGGTCTGCAGGTTCATGGCGATGATCACGCCGAACCAGATCAGGTTGATGTCGAGCTTCTCGGCCACCGGTGCGAGCAACGGGATCACGATGAACGCGATCTCGAAGAAGTCGATGAAGAAGCCCAGCACGAACACCAGGAAGTTCACGAAGATCAGGAAGCCCATCTGGCCGCCGGGCAGCTTGTCGAACAGGTGCTCGACCCAGATGTGGCCATCGGCCGCATTGAAGGTGAAGCTGAACACCGTGGAGCCAATCAGGATGAACATCACGAAGATGGCCAGCTTGGTGCTGTTCTCCAGCGCCTGCTTGAGCAGGTCAAAGGACAGCGTGCGACGGGCCGCGGCCATGATCAACGCCCCGATGGCCCCCATGGCGCCACCCTCGGTGGGCGTGGCCACACCCAGGAAGATGGTGCCCAGCACCAGGAAGATCAGCACCAGCGGCGGGATCAGCACGAAGGTGACGCGCTCCGTCAGGCGCGACAGCAGGCCGATACCCAGCAGCTTGTTCACCAGCGCCAGGCCCAATGCCAGGAAAGCGCCGATGGTGGTGGACAGGATGAACACCTCGTCGCCAGGCGCGGCGCTCTCACGGCCCAGCCAACTCGCCATGAGGGGATCGTGCACCTGCGACCAGGCATAAGCGGCCGCGCCACAGACGACCAGCAGCGCCAGCAGCGAGCGGTGGCCGCTGGAGCCGTTGGGCTCGGAATAGATGCGTGCCTCAGGCGGCAGCGCCGGCACCCAGTCGGGCTTGAAGAGCGCCACACCCACGATGAACAGCAGGTACAAGCCCACCAGCATCATGCCGGGGACCAGGGCACCGGCGTACATGTCGCCCACCGAACGGCCGAGCTGATCGGCCAGCACGATCAGCACCAGCGACGGCGGCAGTGCCTGGGCCAGGGTGCCCGACGCGGTGATGGTACCGGTGGCAATGGTGCGGTTGTAGCCATAGCGCAGCATGATGGGCATGGCGATCAGGCCCATGGAAATCACCGA
>JAGXRS010000449.1 GCA_018335615.1 Hydrogenophaga sp.
GGCAAAACCCGCCGTGGCGATCACCGGCAGCAGGGCCGCCAGCCACAGCGTGGGCCGCCGGCCCAGCCGCTGCGTGATGGCCGAGGCAAACGGCGTCATGAGGAACACGCCGAGCCAGCCGCTGGCGGCAAACAGCCCGGCCAGCGCGGTGGACACGCCGTCGCCCTTCAAGCGCAGGATCAGCAGCGGCGTGAGCATGAAATAGCCCACCAGTTCGAAGAAGGTGGAGCCGAAGATGGCGAGCAGCCCCAGGCGTGCCTGTGGTTGCGCCACACGGGGCGGCGTCGCAGCGCCGGCGTGGCGCGGAGGCAGTGGGTGTTCGCTCATGTGCCGCTGGCCTGCATTGCGTGTATCGGATGCGCGGCGTGCGCCGGGTGCACCGGGTCTGCCGCGCGTGCCGACAGGATGGCCGAAGCCACCTCTGCAAACCCCTGTCCGCGATCGCCCAGCGTCACATAGCGCGGCCGATGGCTCAGCGCCGCCCAGAAGCGCGCCACGTTCGCCACGCCCACGCTGTGCGGGAAGTGCGCAAACATGCCCGCGTCATTCGTCGAGTCGCCCACGTAGACCCACTGCGCCAGTTCGTCGTCGAGCGCCCGGCCCAGGCGTTCGCGCACGATCCAGCGCGCACCGGCCAGCTTGTCGTGGCTGCCAATCCAGCCGTTGATGTGGATGCTGCTCACCGTGGCCGTCAGGCCGTGCTGCTGCATCAGCCGCACCACACGCTCGATGTCGGCCGCCGGCAGCTGCGCGAATTCGCTGTGGTCGATGGCGATGTCGGTTTCGCGCCCGGCGCTGTCAAGGGCCAGCCGGGCGTGTGGCAGCTGGGCCAGCACGTCATCTGCGGCGGCGCGCAGGCGCAAGGCGTTGGCCTGGCGGGTGGCGGCGTCCTGCAGGTAGGCCTTGTGCAGCGCGCCCTCGGGCGTGCGCCAGAGTGCCACCGCCCCGTTCTCCGCCACGATCCCGTCCACCGGCCAGGCCAGCGCAAACGGTTCGCTCCAGCCCGCGGGCCGCCCGGTGATGGCGAACACCGGCAGGCCGGCGTCGCGCAGGGCCTGCAGGGCTTCCAGCGCATCGGGCGTGATCGCGCCGTCGGTGGTCAGGGTGTCGTCGATGTCGGTGAGCACGCCGCGGATGCCGGCGCGCTCGGCCCAGGGCCAATCGGAAAGGGAAAGATGGGTCATGGAAGGCCGCCAGTTTCGCAGATGCAGAAAAGGGGCGCCTGCGATAGAATGGCAGGCTTCCGAGGAGCGTTGCAGCGCACCCCTGGCCCCTGGTCAGCGCGGGGCGTGAGGCTCGGACATCCATGCAACGACGCTCATCCACCATCAGGTGCGATGGGCTTTTTTTTGCCTTTTCGTCGCGCCGGTGGTGGTTCCACAACTTTTCTGGAGCGAACCATGAACGCACGCATTCCCGCCCCCCTCAACGCCGACTGCGTCATTGCCGACATCGGCCTGGCCGACTGGGGCCGCAAAGAAATCAAGATCGCCGAGACCGAGATGCCCGGCCTGATGGCCATCCGCCAGGAGTTCGCGGCCGAGCAGCCCCTGAAGGGCGCGCGCATCACCGGCTCGCTGCACATGACCATCCAGACGGCCGTGCTGATCGAGACCCTGCAGGCGCTGGGCGCGCAGGTGCGCTGGGCCTCGTGCAACATCTTCTCGACGCAAGACCACGCCGCCGCAGCCATTGCCGCCGCCGGCACGCCGGTGTTCGCCATCAAGGGCGAAACCCTGGCCGACTACTGGGACTACACCCACCGCATCTTCGACTTCGGCGCTGCCGGTACCGAAGGCGAAGGCCCGAACATGATCCTGGACGACGGCGGTGATGCCACGCTCCTGATGCACCTGGGCAAGCGTGCCGAGCAAGACGCCTCGCTGATCGCCAACCCCACCAGTGAAGAAGAGACCTGCCTGTTCAACGCCATCAAGGCCAAGCTGGCGGTGGACCCGACCTGGTACAGCCGCAAGAGCGCGCAGATCATCGGCGTGACCGAAGAGACCACCACCGGCGTGCTGCGCCTGAACGAAATGGCCGCCAAGGGCAGCCTGATGTTCCGCGCCATCAACGTGAACGACTCGGTGACCAAGAGCAAGTTCGACAACCTGTACGGCTGCCGGGAATCGCTGGTCGATTCCATCAAGCGCGCCACCGACGTGATGATCGCCGGCAAGGTCGCCTGCGTGGCCGGTTACGGCGACGTGGGCAAGGGCTCGGCCCAGGCCCTGCGCGCCCTGAGCGCCCAGGTCTGGGTGACCGAGATCGACCCCATCAACGCCCTGCAAGCCGCGATGGAAGGCTACAAGGTCGTGACCATGGAATACGCCGCCGACAAGTGCGACATCTTCGTGTCCGCCACCGGCAACAAGAACGTGATCCGCTACGAGCACATGGCCGCCATGAAGGACGAGGCCATCGTCTGCAACATCGGCCACTTCGACAACGAGATCGACGTCGCCTCGCTCGAAAAGCTGGAATGGGACGAGATCAAGCCCCAGGTCGACCACGTCATCTTCCCCGACGGCAAGAAGATCACCCTGCTGGCCAAAGGCCGCCTGGTGAACCTGGGCTGCGCCACCGGCCACCCCAGCTTCGTGATGTCGTCTTCGTTCGCCAACCAGACCATCGCCCAGATCGAGCTGTTCACCAAGCAGGACCAGTACGAAGCCGGCAAGGTCTACGTGCTGCCCAAGCACCTGGACGAGAAAGTGGCGCGTCTGCACCTGAAGAAGGTCGGCGCCATGCTGACGGAGTTGACCGACGAGCAGGCCGCCTACATCGGCGTGTCCAAGCAGGGGCCTTACAAGGCCAATACGTACCGGTACTGACCCACCCCCGCGCCGCAGTACCGATGCCCCCTGCGCCGCCTGCGGTGTGCCTTGCAGGTCGCGCCACCGTCAGAGCCGGTGTCTCTTCGGGTGGTCCCAGTCTGCGCAGGCAGACGGGGCGCCGCAGCCCTCAGCCCCCCAGGGGGCGGCGCTGGCGACCCGGCGGAGCCGGTTCCGCGGCACCCTGGGTTGAGGCACGTCCTTGGCGGGTCGGTTTGTGCTGTCGCCTGCCCGGTCAGTACGACGGACCTCCCATTCGCGCACCCCGGGCATCCGTTCGGGCTGAGCCTGTCGAAGCCCTCACCGTGCCTCACAAACGTTTCCCATGACCCAGACCCCTCACCATGCGCGCTGACCAACTCCTCGTCGAACGCGGCCTCGCCGCTTCGCGCTCCCAGGCCCAGCGCCTGATCGCCTCCGGCGTGCGCTGGCGCCTGCCGCCGGGCGACTGGAAAGCCGTGGCCAAGAACGGCGACGAGTTGCGCGACGGGGTGGAGCTGGAGCTGCTGGACACGGCCGAGTCGCGCTTTGTGTCGCGCGGCGGCCTGAAGCTGGACGGCGCACTGGTCCACACCGGGTTCGACGTGACGGGCCTGCGCTGCCTGGACGTGGGCCAGAGCAGCGGCGGTTTCACCGACTGCCTGCTGCAGCGCGGTGCGAAGCAGGTGGTGGGCGTGGACGTGGGTCAGGGCCAGCTGCACCCGCGCCTGCGCGGTGATGCGCGCGTGGTGTGCATCGAGAAATGCAACGCGCGTGATCTGGACGCGCACGCGCTGGCCGAGGCCGGTGGCGGCGGCGAGCCCTTCGACCTGATCGTCGGCGACCTGTCCTTCATCTCGCAGACGCTGGTGTGGCCGGCGCTGGTGCCGCTGCTCAAACCCGGCGGGCACCTGCTGATGCTGGTGAAGCCGCAGTTCGAGCTGCAGCCCGAGCACATCGGCAAAGGCGGTCTGGTGAAGGAGGCGGCCAGCTACGCCACGGTGCGCCAGCGCATCGAACAGGCCTGTACCGAGCACGGCCTGCAATGCCTGGCCTATTTCGACAGCCCGATCACCGGCGGTGACGGCAACCGCGAGTTTTTCGTGTCGGCGCTGCGCCCGGCCTGAGCCGCCACGCAGAACCGATCCACCAACGCATCACAAGGAGCCCCGCCATGGGCCTGCCGCTGAGTTTTGAATTCTTTCCCCCCAAGACGCCTGAAGGCGCCGAAAAGCTGCGCGCCGTGCGCGAGCAGCTGTATGCCCTCCAGCCCGAGTTCTGCTCGGTCACCTACGGCGCCGGCGGTTCCACACAGGAAGGCACCTACGACACGGTGCGCGCCATCCTGTCCGAAGGGGTCGACGCGGCCTCGCACTTCTCGTGCATCGGCGCCACCAAAAGCAGCGTGCGCGAGCAGCTGGCTGCTCTCAAGGCCATGGGTGTGAAGCGCCTGGTGGCCCTGCGCGGCGACCTGCCCAGCGGCTACGGCATGGGTGGCGAGTTCCACTACGCCAGCGATCTCGTGGCCTTCATCCGGGCCGAAACGGGGCGCGACTTCCACATCGAGGTGGCCGCCTACCCCGAGGTGCACCCGCAGGCCAAATCGGCCGACGCCGATCTGCAGGCCTACGCCACCAAGGTGCGCGCCGGGGCCGATTCGGCTATCACCCAGTACTTCTTCAACACGGACGCCTATTTCCGCTTCGTTGACGACGCGTACAAACTTGGCGCCGACGTGCCGGTGGTGCCGGGCATCATGCCCATTGCCAGTTCGACCCAGCTCATGCGCTTCTCCGATGCCTGCGGTGCCGAGATCCCGCGCTGGATCCGCCTGCGCCTGCAGGGTTTCGGCGACGACACCGCCTCCATCAAGGCTTTCGGCCTGGACGTGGTGACCGACCTGTGTGACCAGTTGCGCACCGCCGGTGTGCCGGCGCTGCACTTCTACACCATGAACCAGAGCGCGGCCACGCTGGAGATCGTTCGGCGTTTGCAGCTCAGGTAAGGTGTGGGGCCGGATCACCCACTGGATCGGCCCGCCCATGTCTGTCACTGCTTTCAACCCTTTGCGGGCTGCTCTGCGGCCTGTTGCATCAGCAGCCACCCGCGGGCTGGTGGTCATCAGCCTGCTCGGGCTGGGTGCTTGCGCCACCGCGCCGCCGGTGTCCGCGGTTCCGCCTGAACCCGTGTGGGCGGCGCAGGTCGCCGCCAGCGAGCCCGCCGAGCGGGCCGCGTCACCGGTCACGGACCAGACCTCGCGGACAGCGCGAGGGGACAGCCCACCCGATGGGTCCGCATCGGCCGCCGCCGTGGCTGCGTCAGAATCCGAACCCGTGCTGGAGCCGGTGCACGCCACCCCGGCCGACCGCTCGCCCCGCGCGGGCCGCGTGTTCGCGCGCGGCACCGCCTCGTGGTACGGCAAGCGCTTCCACGGCAAGCGCACCGCCAGCGGCGAGCGCTTCGACATGAACGCCCTCACCGCGGCGCACCGCACGCTGCCCTTCGGCACGCGGGTGCGCGTGCGCCACGTGGCCACCGGGCGCGAGGTGGTGGTGCGCATCAACGACCGCGGACCCCGAAGTCGCCAGCGCGTCATCGACCTGAGCCTGGGCGCGGCACGCGAACTCGGCATCCACCGCGGAGGCACGGCCGAGGTCCAGCTGCTGCGAGAATGACGCCACGCCGACGCCGGGTCGGCGCCATTCCTCGGAGACACGCATGAAGATCGAGACCCTTGCCGTCCATGGCGGTTACACGCCCGACCCCACCACCAAAGCGGTGGCGGTGCCGATTTACCAGACGGTGGCCTACGCGTTCGACAACACGCAGCACGGCGCCGACCTGTTCGACCTGAAGGTGGCCGGCAACATTTACAGCCGCATCATGAACCCCACCAACGGCGTGCTCGAAGCGCGCCTGGCGGCACTCGAAGGCGGCGTGGGCGCGCTGGCCATGGCCTCCGGCATGGCCGCCATCACGGCCGCCATCCAGACCATTGCGGAAGCGGGCGACAACATCGTGTCGGCCAGCACGCTCTACGGCGGCACCTACAACCTGTTCGCCCACACCTTCCCGCAGCAGGGCATCACGGTGCGTTTTGCCGACCCGCGCGACCCGGCCGCGTTCGCTGCGCTGATCGACGAGCGCACCAAGGCGATCTACTGCGAGTCCATCGGCAACCCGCTGGGCAACGTGACCGACATCGCCGCCCTGGCCGCGGTGGCGCACGCCGCGGGCGTGCCGCTGATCGTGGACAACACGGTGACCAGCCCCTACCTGTGCCGCCCCTTCGAGCACGGCGCCGACATCGTGGTGCACTCGCTCACCAAGTACCTGGGCGGCCACGGCACCACCATCGGCGGCGCCATCGTGGACAGCGGCAAATTCCCCTGGGCCGAGCACAAGGCCCGCTTCAAGCGCCTGAACGAGCCCGACGTGAGCTACCACGGCGTGGTCTACACCGAGGCGCTGGGCGCGGCCGCTTACATCGGGCGGGCCCGCGTGGTGCCGCTGCGCAACATGGGCGCGGCGCTCTCGCCCATGAACGCGTTCCAGATCCTGCAAGGCATTGAGACGCTGGCGCTGCGCATGGACCGCATCTGCGACAACGCGCAGGCCATTGCCACCCACCTGCAGAATCACCCCAAGGTGGGCTGGGTGCGCTACGCCGGCCTGCCGGAGCACCCGGACCACGCACTGGTGCAGCGCACCATGGGCGGGCGCGCCTCCGGCATCATCAGCTTCGGCCTGAAGTCGGATGACGCGATTGCCGCCGGCGCGCGTTTCCAGGACGCGCTGCAACTCTTCACCCGCCTGGTGAACATCGGCGACGCCAAGTCGCTGGCCTGCCACCCCGCTACCACCACGCACCGCCAGCTGAATGCCGAGGAAATGCAGAAGGCCGGCGTCAGCCCGGACATGGTGCGCCTGTCGATCGGCATCGAGCACATCGACGACCTGTTGGCCGATCTGGAGCAGGCGCTGGCGCAGGTGTGAGGAGCCCGGGCCGGTGCGCGCGCTGACGACGTTGTTGCTCTGGCTGCTGTCGGCGCTGGTGCTGGCTTACCTGGCGGGTTGCGGGCTGGCGTACACGTGGCAGCGCGCCTTGCTGTACTACCCGCAACCGGCGCGCCTGGTCCAGGAATCGATTCGCTTGACCTCGGGCGACGCCACGCTGCAGATCAGCGTGCGGCCCTTGGCCGGGGCGCCCGCGATCCTCTATTTCGGCGGCAACGCCGAGGACGTGTCGGGCACCCTGCCATCGCTGGCGCGCCTGTTTCCCGACCACGCACTGTTCCTGATGCATTACCGGGGGTACGGCCAGAGCACCGGCACACCCACCGAACCGGCGCTGCACGTCGATGCCCGCGCACTGTACGAACACGTGCGACGCGAACACACCGATATCAAGGTGATCGGGCGCAGCCTGGGCAGTGGTGTGGCTGTTCGCCTGGCGAGCGAACAGGCGGTGAGCCGGCTGGCGCTGGTCACGCCCTATGACAGCATTGAAAATGTGGCGGTCGAGCATTACCCCTGGTTGCCGGTGCGCCGGCTGATCCACGATCGGTTTGATTCCGCCGCCATCGCCAGCCGCATCATCGCCCCCACGACGCTGATCGCGGCCGAACACGACACGCTGATCCGTCCCGAGCGCACGGCGCAACTCGCCGCCGCGTTCAAGCCGGGTGTGGCGCGGTTGGTGCTGATCGAGGGCGCAGGCCACAACGACATCGGCGCACGGCTGGCTTACGAACGCGCGCTGGCAGAGGCGCTGCGCTGAACCGGGGGCCGCGGCGGACCCTGGACCCAAAGGCGGCGCAGCTGGTGGACTCACAGCGGGTGCCGTGGTGCCGGTGCAGTCCGGCATGGCCCCTGGGTGGCGTCACCGACACGCTCAGGTGGCGGATCGACAGGACGGGCAAGCCCGCTCAGCGCTCGTCGTAACTCACCACCAGTTTGTCGGTGGTGGGTTTGGCCTGGCAGCTCAGCACGAAGCCCTTGTCGGTTTCCCAGGGTTCCAGCGTGAAGTTCTTCTCCATCTGCACGGCGCCTTCCATCACCTTGGCGCGGCAGGTGCAGCACACGCCGCCTTTGCACGACCAGGGCAGGTCCAGGCCGGCGTTCAGGGCCACGTCGAGCACGCGCTCGTCCTTGTTCATCCACAGCTGGTGCGGCTTGCCGTCGACCACGACCGTCAGCGCCACTTCACCCGTCTCGCGCACGGCCGGGTGGCCGAGCACGGCGGCCTGGCGTTCGCTGACGGGCAGGGCCTCCAGCGTGGGCGAGGTGAAGCGCTCGGTGTGGATGCGGTCGGGGCGCACGCCCGCGTCGAGCAGGGCCTTTTCCGTGCTCTCGATCATCGCCTCGGGCCCGCAGATGAACACCTCGTCCATGCTCGGCACCGGCAGCAGCGCCTCGATGATCTGGCGCACCTTGGCGCTGTCGATGCGGCCTTCCAGCAGCGGCACTTCCAGCGCCTGGCGCGAGAGCACGTGGATCAGCGTCAGGCGGCCCGGGTAGCGGTCTTTCAGGTCCTGCAGGGCTTCGTTGAACATCACGCTGGCCATGCGGCGGTTGCCGTAGACCAGGGTGAACTTGGCGTCGGGCGACTCTTCCAGCGTGGAGCACATGATGGACAGGATGGGCGTGATGCCCGAGCCCGCCGCAAAGCCCACGCGGTGCAGCGCGCGGGGCTTGTGGATGGTGAAGCGGCCGTCGGGCGGCATCACGCGCAGCGTGTCGCCGGCCTTGAGCTCGGTGGCCGCCCAGTTGGAAAACACGCCGCCTTCCACCGGGCGGATGCCCAGCGTCACTTCACCCAGCCGCACCAGCCGGCTGCGCGGGCTGCTGATGGAATAGCTGCGGCGCACGTCCTGCCCGCCGATGTCGGCCCGCACGGTCAGGAACTGGCCGGGCTCAAAGGAGAAGGTATCGCGCAGGCTCTCGGGAACGGCCAGCGACACGGCCACCGCGCCAGCGGCTTCGGGGTCGATGCGCGTCACGGTGAGGTCGTGGAAACGGGGGGCGGCAGTGCTCATGGTTCAGTACGGCTTGAAGTAGTCGAAGGGTTCCAGGCAGTCCAGGCAGCGGTACAGCGCCTTGCATGCCGTGGAACCGAAGGGCGCGGTCTGCGTGGTGTTGTGCGAGCCGCATTGCGGGCAGGGCACATCGACCGGTCGTGCGGCGTGGCGGCTGAACTGCATCACCCCGGCGGGCGCTGCACTCTGGCTGCCGCATTGCGGGGGTGCGATGCCGTAGGCGCGCAGCTTCTCTTTGGCCACGTCGCTCATCCAGTCGGTGGTCCAGGCGGGCGAGAGCTGGGTGACGACGCGCCCGGGCAGGCCGGCCTCGCGCAGCGCGGCGACGATGTCGTCCTCGATCTGGCCCATGGCCGGGCAGCCGCTGTAGGTGGGCGTGATCACCACCTCGGGCACGCCGTCGGCGCCCGCGCGGACCTCGCGCAGGATGCCCAGCTCGTCCAGGCTGATGACCGGGATTTCCGGGTCGGCCAGGTGGGCCACGGCCTGTGCCACGGCCTGCAGCGGGGCCTCGGTCTGGGCGCTCATGGGGCTCACCAGACGGCCGTGGGGTGCGCGCGCGCCAGGCTCTGCATCTCGGCCAGCAGGAAGCCCAGGTGCTCGGAGTGCACGCCCACATGGCCTTGCGCCACATAGCCTTGGTGCGGCTGGTCGTGACGGCTCAACGTGGCCTCGGTCAGGGTCTCGTTCACGAGCGCATTCCAGTGCTCGCGCAGGCTGACGATGTCCACGCCGGTGCTGTCCGCGGCCGCGGCACGCTCGGCGGGGCCGGGTTGCCAGAAGGCTTCGCAGTAGGGCAGCAGGTGGTCGACCGCGGCCTGGGCCCGGCGGTGCGATTCCTCGGTGCCGTCGCCGAAGCGCACCAGCCAGTCGCTGGCGTGCTGCAGGTGGTAGCGCACTTCCTTGAGCGACTTGGCGGCAATGGCGGCCAGCTGCGCGTCCTTGGAGGACTGCAGCCGGTCCCACACCAGCACCATGAGCGCGCTCACCAGGAAGTTGCGTGCGATGGTGGTGGCGTAGTCGCGCTCGGCCACCGCGTAGCCCACCAGGGCGCCGTGGTGCGGCAGCTCCATGACGGTGTGGTTGCGGAACTCGGCGGTGTCGCGGAAGTAGGCCAGCGTGTCTTCGGTCACGCGGCCGTCCTGCCGGGCGCCCTGCAGGTGGGCAAAGCGCTGCGCCAGGGCACCGTCGCTGTTGATCTGGGCAGCGGCGTGCTGGTAGAGCATGCGCGCCTGCCCGATCAGGTCCAGGCTGTTGTTCGCCAGGGCCAGGTCTTCTTCGAGGATGGGGCCGTGCCCGCACCACTCGGCGTTGCGCTGGCCCAGCACCAGGGCGTTGTCGGCCAGGTGGAGGAGGTAGTCGACGGACGCCTGCATCACATGTGCCCCACTTTTTCCGGGATCTCGTAGAAGGTCGGGTGGCGGTAGACCTTGTCGGCGGCCGGGTCGAAGAAGCTGTCCTTGCTGTCGGGCTCGCTGGCGGTGATGGCGGTGGACGGTGCGACCCAGATGCTCACGCCTTCCTGGCGGCGGGTGTACACGTCACGTGCCATCTGCAGCGCGTGCCGCGCATCGCTGGCGTGCAGGCTGCCGCAGTGCTTGTGCTCCAGGCCCTGCTTGCTGCGGACAAAAACCTCCCACAGGGGCCATTCTTTCAAGGCGGGTGCGTCGGCGCTCATGCGGCCTCCTTCTGTTGACGTTGCTGTTGTTTGCGGGCATGGGCGAGTGCGGCGTCGCGCACCCAGGCGCCTTGTTCGTGTGCCTTGACGCGGGTCGCCAGGCGCTCCTTGTTCATCGGTCCGTTGCCGTTCACGGTGGCCCAGAACTCGTCCCAGTCGATCTGGCCGTAGTCGTAATGGCCGCGCGCTTCGTTCCACTTCAGGTCCGGGTCGGGCAGGGTCACGCCCAGCACCTCGGCCTGCGGCACGGTGGCGTCGACGAACTTCTGGCGCAGGTCGTCGTTGCTGATGCGCTTGATGCCCCAGCGCATGCCCTGCACGCTGTTGGGGCTGTCGGCGTCCGGCGGGCCGAACATGGCCAGGCATTTCCACCAGTAGCGGTTCACCGCGTCCTGCACCATGGCCTTCTGCTCGGCCGTGCCCTGCATCATCACCAGCAGGGCCTCGTAGCCCTGGCGCTGGTGGAAGCTTTCTTCCTTGCAGACGCGGATCATGGCGCGGGCGTACGGGCCGTACGAGCAGCGGCACAGGGGAATCTGGTTCATGATCGCCGCGCCATCCACCAGCCAGCCGATCACGCCCACGTCGGCCCAGTTCAGGGTGGGGTAGTTGAAAATGGAGCTGTACTTCGCCTTGCCGCTGTGCAGGCCGTCCAGCATCTGGTCGCGGCTGGTGCCCAGGGTTTCGGCGGCGGAATAGAGGTAGAGGCCGTGGCCGCCCTCGTCCTGCACCTTGGCGATCAGGATCGCCTTGCGTTTCAGGCTGGGCGCGCGGCTGATCCAGTTGCCCTCGGGCAGCATGCCGACGATTTCGCTGTGGGCGTGCTGGCTGATCTGGCGTACCAGCGTCTTGCGGTAGGCCTCTGGCATCCAGTCGCGCGGCTCGACCTTGTGGTCGGCGTCGATGACCGTGTCGAAATGGGCCTGAAGCGCCGCTTCAGCGGCGTCCACCGGGCCGGGCACGGCCTTGAGGCGGGCCGTTTTCGCGTCGCCGGCATCGTCCGGCACGTTGAATGATTGCGTGTACATGGGGCAGCTCCTGCGCCGTGACGGGGCGCGTGACCGCCAGTATATTCAATTAACCGACCGAGCGGTCGGTTAATTCCATCCCCGGTTGTCGGGGTTTTCACTGATTCCGTTCGCCGTCACAAGTCCTTACGCTTGGCGCGTGACCCGCTCGCTACAGTGGCGGCATGGAAAACGGACCCCACGCACGTCGATGGATCGCCGCCTCTGCTGTGATGCTGCTCGTCGGTTGTGGTGGTGGTGATGCGTCGGATGAGCCCACCCACCACGCTGGTGCCTTGCCTGCAACGGGGCTGGTGGCATTGGAAGACAAGACCAGTTGCGCACTGCCCGACTTCAAGGACGCCCTGCTGCAGCAGATCAACGCCGCACGGGCCAGCGCCCGCACCTGTGGCACCGTGAACATGCCGGCGGTGGGTGGCCTGGCCTGGAATGACCGGCTTTTTTCCGCAGCTGCCCGTCATTCGGACGACATGGCGCGCCACAACTATTTTTCCCACACGGGGCGTGACGGGCGCAGCCCGGGTCAGCGGGTGAGCGCCGAGGGCTACAGCTGGCGCATCGCTGGCGAGAACATCGCCGCCGGTCAAACGTCGGTGCATGCGGTGATGACCGCGTGGCTGGCCAGCCCGGGGCACTGCGAAAACCTCATGCGCAGCGCGTATACCGAGGTGGGCGTGGCCTGCGTGGTGGCGCCCAGCGGCAGCACCTACAGCCGCTACTGGACGATGAAGCTCGCGCAGCCGGGCAATTGATTGCTCAGCCGCCCGATTCGAGAGTCTGGCCCTTGCCCCGGCCGCGACCGAGCAGGTCCAGCAGCTGCGGCAGTGCGGCCTGCAGCACGGCCTTCAGCGTGTGCGGCGGGTTGACCACGAACATGCCGCTGGCGGTGAGGCCCGGGCGGTCCTCCGGACCGTGTGTCGGGTCCTGACCGATGGCCAGCGTGGCATTGAGCCAGGGCCGCTTGTTCTGGTTCGACACGGTCTTCAGCCGGCGCGGCAGGTCGTGCGCCTCGGGGCGCGGGATGATGGGGTACCACACCAGAAACGTACCGGTCGGGAAGCGCTTGAGCTGCTCCTGCACGCAGGCGCTGACCTTGGCGTAGTCGGTCTTGATCTCGTAACTCGGGTCGATCAGCACGGCGGCGCGCTTGGAGCCGGTGGCCGAGGGCGGTGGCGGCAGAAACGCCTTGATGCCTTCGAAGCCATCCTGTCGCGCCACGGCGATCTGGCGGCCCGCATCCAGCTGGGCGATGTTGCCCGCCAGCAGCTTGCTGTCGGTGGGGTGCAGCTCGAACAGCTTGAGCTTGTCGCGTGACTCGGCACGCAGCAAGTGGTGCATCACAAAAGGCGAGCCGGGATAGACGCGCAGCGCCCCCGACGGGTTGTAGCTGGTCACCAGGTCCAGGTAGTCGTCAATCGCCGGCGCGCCGGCAATGGCCGGTTTGCCGGCCGGGCGCAGGGCGCCCAGCAGCTTGACCACGCCGTCCTTGGCTTCGCCACCGGTTTCGGTGTAATCCCCGTCCAGCCGGTACAGGCCGGCACCCGCGTGGGTGTCGATCAGGGTCAGGCCGGCCTCCTTCTGCATCAGGTGGCGCAGTGTGGCAATGAGCGTGATGTGCTTGAGCACATCGGCGTGGTTGCCCGCGTGGAAGGCGTGTCGATAACTGAACATGCTGGGATGGTAGCGCCTTGGTCACGCCAAGCCATGCGGCGGTGCACAAAACTTGCGCACGCATCCGCTTATTTCGTACAATCGTGGGCTTCGCAGCGATATGCAGGGCTCCGCGACGAAGATGGCAACCCGCCCGCGGGGCGCCGACCTCCCACCTAAGAGTGTTCCGTCAGAGAACAACCGACCGTGGAAAAGAGCCGCCAAACCACTTCTTGAATAGAGAAACTCATGACCAAAACGTTCAGCGCCAAACCCGCTGACGTGACGCACGAGTGGTTTGTGATTGACGCGACCGACAAGGTCCTCGGACGAG
>JAGXRS010000450.1 GCA_018335615.1 Hydrogenophaga sp.
GTCCACCCGCGCGCAGGACGTGTTCAACCCCGCCACTGGCGCCGTGAGTGGCCGCGTGGCCCTGGCCAGCGCCGCCGACGTGAACACCGCCGTGGCCGCCGCGCAGGCCGCCTTCCCCGCCTGGGCCGACACCCCGCCCATCCGCCGCGCCCGCGTCATGTTCAAGTTCCTCGAACTCGTGAACAAACACAAGGACGAGCTGGCGCACTGCATCACCGCCGAACACGGCAAGGTGTTCACCGACGCGCAGGGTGAAGTGGCCCGCGGCATCGACATCATCGAATTCGCCTGCGGTATTCCGCAGCTGCTCAAGGGTGACTTCACCGACCAGGTCTCCACCGGCATGGACAACTGGACGCTGCGCCAGCCGCTGGGCGTGGTGGCCGGCATCACGCCCTTCAACTTCC
Organism: Hydrogenophaga sp.; assembly: GCA_018335615.1. Lineage (GTDB taxonomy): Bacteria > Pseudomonadota > Gammaproteobacteria > Burkholderiales > Burkholderiaceae_C > Hydrogenophaga. The sequence goes on from JAGXRS010000450.1 coordinate 408, forward strand.
CGGTGATGGTGCCCATGTGGATGTTCCCGGTGGCCATCGCCGCCGGCAACAGCTTCGTGCTCAAGCCCAGCCCCATCGACCCCAGCGCCAGCCTGTTCATCGCCGATCTGCTGAAGCAGGCCGGCCTGCCCGACGGCGTGTTCAACGTGGTGCAGGGCGACAAGGAGGCCGTGGACGCGCTGCTGGTGCACCCGGACGTGAAAGCCATCAGCTTCGTCGGCTCCACCCCCATCGCGAACTACATCTACGAGACCGGCGCGCACCACGGCAAGCGCGTGCAGGCCCTGGGCGGCGCCAAGAACCACATGGTGGTGATGCCCGACGCCGACCTGGACCAGGCGGTGGACGCGCTCATCGGCTCCGCCTACGGCTCGGCCGGCGAGCGCTGCATGGCGATTTCCGTGGCGGTGCTGGTGGGCGACGTGGCCGAGAAGATCATGCCCAAGCTGATCGAGCGCACGAAAGCCCTGAAGGTGCTCAACGGCACCAACCTCGCCGCCGAGATGGGCCCCATCGTCACCGCCGCCGCGCACCAGCGCATCACCGGCTACATCGAGGCCGGCCAGGCCGAAGGCGCACAGATGCTGGTGGACGGCCGCCGCTTCGACGCCAAGCAGACCGGCGAAGGCTGCGAGAACGGCTTCTGGATGGGCGGCACGCTGTTCGACAACGTGACGACCGACATGAAGATCTACAAGGAAGAGATCTTCGGCCCCGTGCTGAGCTGCGTGCGCGTGGCCGATTTCGCCGAGGCCGTGCAGATCATCAACGACCACGAATTCGGCAACGGCGTGAGCTGCTTCACCCGCGACGGCCACGTGGCCCGCGAATTCGCCCGCCGCATCCAGGTGGGCATGGTCGGCATCAACGTGCCGATTCCAGTGCCCATGGCCTGGCACGGTTTCGGCGGCTGGAAGAAGAGCCTGTTCGGCGACATGCACGCCTATGGCGAAGAGGGCGTGCGCTTCTACACCAAGCAGAAGTCGATCATGCAGCGCTGGCCCGAGAGCATTGGCAAGGGGGCCGAGTTTGTGATGCCGACGGCGAAGTAATCTTTTCATTGGCAAGCCCCGTTGGTCTTTTGAGCAACGGGGCTTCTTTGTTTCCGGGCCTCACCTCGTCTTCGCGTATGTTCCCGGCCGGCGGCTCGTCCTTGTCAATTTCGTCGCGTTGTACATGGCGGGGCATTGGGGGGCAAGGACGACCTCCTGCTTGAAAGTATTCGTAAGCAAATTCAAGGAAATCTATCGTTACAATTTGTTTTGCATTTCGTAACACAAGGAGGAGCTCGCAATGAATGGTAGAAAAAATGTCGCTTTGATCTTGGCATCGGCGATGGTGCTCGCAGGGTGTGCAACGTCTTCAGACAAAATTGCCGCGGCCTACATTTCGCCAATGCAGTACCAGTCTTATGACTGTGAACAGTTAAACGCCGAGTCCCTTCGGCTCAATCAGCGGGTGATCGCTCTACAAGGGCAGGTGGACAAAGCCGCGGCCAATGACAAGGCTCTAACCGGCGTTGGAATGATCTTGTTCTGGCCCGCGCTCTTCGCTTTGGGAGGCAATCAACAGCAAGAGGCCGAGTACGGCCGATTGAAAGGTGAATACGACGCTATTCAGCAAGCGACCACATTGAAGAAGTGCCCGGGGCTTGTAGCAGCGAGTACGCCAAAATCGTGAACAGCTTTTGAAGACTCAGGATTCACGCAACAAAAAAGGGCCGTCGGCCCTTTTTTGTTGTCCCTACTGGATCAGCTCAACACCACACTCGACAGCCGCCGGCGGTAGGTGGCCACCGTCGGGTCTTCCGGCGGCACGTGGCCTTCGGCCACCTTGGCTTGGGTGGTTCGATGATGTCCAGAATGGCGATGAAGGTCTTGCGCGCCAGGTCTTCGTTCCAGCTCTTGTCGCGCATCAGGATCTCCAGCAGCTCGTCCATGGCCGGTACGAACGGGCCGTAGGCCATCAGCAGCTGGGCCAGTGCGAAGCGTGAAAGCGAAATCGCGCTTGTTGGCGGCAATCCTGGCCTGCAGTTCGGCGAAGCGGGACTCAGCCCGCTTGCCGAAGTTGCCAAGCAGAAAACACCAGCGGTCGAATCCCAAACCGCACCGCATTCCCCGCATGCAGCGCCGCAAACTCGGCCAGCACCAGCGTGGTGAAGTGCGCGTGCTCGTCCGGAGGCACCGAGGCGGGTATCTTGCCCTTCACGGCCTGTTCGGTGGCCGCTTCGCCCTGGCGCACGATGGCGGCGATCACCTCGGCCAGTGCCTGGCGGTGGCGCAGCCGGAAGATGTCCGGAGGCACCAGCGTCTGCTGGATGGCCACGTACTGCTGGCATGAGCGTTCGTAGGCCCACACGAACACGTCGCGCAGCAGCTCCACGCGGTTGAGTTCGTACACGCCCAGCATGGCGTTCACATAGGCGGGCTGCGGCACGTCGATGAACGACAGCGGGCAGAGGTTGTGGCGGATGAACGGGATGTTGGCGGCCAGCCGCGAGACGCGTTTGTTCACGTCTTCAAACGGCTGCAGGTAGGGCAGGTGCACCATCAGAAAGAAGGCCTGCTCGAACGGGTCGGCGATCTCTGCCGCCATCTGCACCACGATGCCCAGCAGCTCCTCCAGCCGCTGGGGCAGCGCCAGGGGCCGGTAGACGCTGCCGCCGATTTCCACCGCGCGGCGGCGCACGCGGCCCACGGCGGTGGGGTCGGCCATCAGGCCGTCCGACAGGAAGGCGTGCAGTGCGATCAGGGTGTCGGTCTGCACGCGGGCATTGTCGGGGCTGAGCACCAGGTATTCGATGGCCTGTTTGTGGTTCAGGATCATCTGCGTTTCCAGCGCGTCCTTGCCTTCGGCGGCCTGGCCGAACGCGATCAGCCGCTCGGTGTCCAGGCGGCTGTAGGTGTTGCCCTCCAGCTGTGACGAGGCCCAGGACAGGTCGATCAGCAGGCGGTTGAGGATGTCCCTGGCGAAGGTGCCGGCCGGTGTCTGCTCCGCTGGCGAGCGGCCCATGGCGTGCAACTGCTCGCGCAACGCGGGCGGCAGGTAGACCGTGTGGTTGGGGTGGTATTGCTCCAGGAACGACTGCCGGTAGCCCACCGGGCTGCGCAGATGGCGTGGCTGGGTGACGTAGGCGCGTACGTCGGCCCCTGCTGCGGAAACGGGCAGGTCGTCTGGCGGTGGAGCGGTGCGCGAGGGGGTCTCGGGCTTTTCGATTCGGACGGCCGGTGCTGCCCGGCGGCGGTAGCGCGCGGTGCGGCGATCCCCCAGCATCTCGATGCGCTGCTGTTCCACCAGCAAGGCCAGGCGCCGTTGCAAGGTGCGGCGGTGGAGCGCGTTCCCCAGCTGCTGCACGATGGCTTCAATGCCCACGCCATCGGGTTCGGTGCCGACGAGTTCGACCAGCCTGTCCAGCTCTTGGGTGGGGGTGATGGGTGGCATGTCGTGGGCTTCGTTGTGGTCGCGGAGGGTTTGCGACAGAATGATGTCGCAAACTGTTTTATACGACATATTAAATGTCGCAAAAACCCGGTGTGCGCCTGTATGACCACAAGCCCTCGGTCCTGCATGCGTAAAAGTGTCCGGGATTTGTGTTGGCGCCTGCGCCCAAATCTTCAACGCCTCTCGAAAAGTCAGGATGACACGCAACAAAAAAGGGCCGTCGGCCCTTTTTTGTTATCTGATCCAGATCAGCTCAACACCACACTCGACAGCCGCCGCCGATACGTCGCCACCGTCGGATCTTCCGGCGGCACCTGGCCTTCGGCCACCTTGGGCTTGGGCGGCTCGATGATGTCCAAAATGGCGATGAAGGTCTTGCGCGCCAAGTCTTCGTTCCAGCTCTTGTCGCGCATCAGGATCTCCAGCAGCTCGTCCATGGCGGGCACGAACTGGCCGTAGGCCATCAGCAGCTGGGCCAGGGCGAAGCGGGATTTGAAATCGCGCTTGTTGGTGGCAATGGCGGCTTGCAGCTCGGCGGCGCGGGCTTCGGGGTCTGTCACCAGGTCCTGGGCGTCGCGGGCCTGCATCCAGCGGTTGAGCGAGTCCAGGCGGCGCACCGCGGCCGACTTGGCGATGACCGGGGCGAAGGCCACTTTGGCGTCGTCGTCCTGGCCCAGTTCCAGCAGCAGCTTCACCAGGTCGAAACGCGCGTCGTCGTTCTCGGGATCGGTCTGCACCGCGTTCTGCAGCTTGGCCAGCGCGCCTTCCAGGTCGCCGGCGGCCAGGGCTTCCAGCGCGCCCGCTTCTTCGGCAGCCGCTTCCAGCACCTCGACCGGCGGCAGGTGCTTGTCCAGGAAAGCCTTGATCTGGCCTTCGGGCAGCGCGCCCATGAAGCCGTCGACCGGCTGACCGTTGATCATCAGCACGCAGGTGGGAATGCTCTTGATGCCGAAGGCGCCGGCCAGCTGCTGTTCCTGGTCGGAGTCGATCTTGACGAGCTTGAAGCGACCTTCGTAAGCGGTCTCGATCTTCTCCAGCAGCGGGCCGATGACCTTGCAGGGGCCGCACCAAGGCGCCCAGAAGTCCACCAGCACGGGCGTGTGTTGCGAGGCCGCGATGACCTCGGCTTCGAAGTTGGCGATGGTGACGTTGATCATGGCAAAGGCTCTGAAAAGGGACGCACCGGCGGGGCGCCGCGGCGCAAAACGTAAAATCGACACTTTAACGGAGGCGGGCCAGCGCCCTGGCCAGCCTCCTGCTCCCGGTGCACACCGCCCGGCAAAAGGCATTCCACATGAACCCCATCCAAGTGGGCGTGGTCATGGGCTCCAGCAGCGACTGGGACACCATGCAGCACGCCGT
>JAGXRS010000451.1 GCA_018335615.1 Hydrogenophaga sp.
CTCAGGGGCTGCACTGGTTTCGACGTGGGTTCGGACGCGCAGCAGGGCATGTCGAGGTTCTGTCACCTCGTAAAACCGCAGAAAAAAACTAACTGCAAACGACGAACGTTTCGCACTCGCCGCTTAATTGCCGGTGAGCTTTGCAACAGCAGGCCTATGTGCTGGGCAAGGGTTCAAGCAGCGCAAGCTGTGCGAGTCCAGGCTGCAAAGATAATTCAATAGGCTGGTTGTGCGCTGGGTAACTTAGCGTGCAATAAGACAATAGGTTGCTGGCGTCTTGCATAGCGTGCCACTGCGCGATGCAAGAAGTGAGATCCAAACAGACGGCTACACATGTAGAACTGCTCGAAGAAGGCTTGCGGACGGGGGTTCAAATCCCCCCAGCTCCACCATAACAACGTCCAAGGGCGTTCACCAACATCCGGTGAACGCCCTTTTTCTTTGTAAATCAAATATTTTCTATCGGTTGTGGTCTGTTCGCCGCTTGGGAGTGCCGGTCATGCTGACCGACAAGCAGTGCAAGAGCGCCACCCACGAACCCGACAGAAAGCGTGCCCGCTTTACCGGCGCGCGCGGGCTCTGTCGGGAGATGGCTTTTGATGGCGGCTGTCTGGTCGTGAGCCAGGCTCGGAAGTGGATGTGAAAAAGGGGAATGGACCGGAGACAATTCGGTTGCTTTTTTGCTAGGATTTGGCGTTTCTGCGGGCTCCAGCGCCTCTTTCAATGAACCCCCGGCTGATGGTGGGGGCTTTTTCTGGTCGTTTCGGTTGGCGGCGGTGTCCCAGCATCCATTCCTCATCTGCCCCGTTTGTCAATCCGGCGGGAGTGCACACTTCATGCGGGCCGAGCCATACGATTACTGGCGATGCCGCCATTGCGAAGCGACGTTTGTCGAGCCCGCCCAGTTGCCCAGCCGGAAGCTTGAGCACGCGGAATACCGGCTGCACCGCAACGATGTGGATGACGCGCGCTACCGACGCTTCCTGGCTCGCTTGGCGACCCCTTTGCTGGCGCGGCTGGGCCCCGGGTTGTGTGGTCTGGATTACGGTTGTGGCCCTGGTCCTGCTCTGGCCGCGATGTTGGCGGAGGCTGGTCACCGGATGGCGGTCTACGATCCGCTGTTTTTTGATCACCCTCAGCGGCTCGACGAGGTCTATGATTTCGTCACGTGCAGTGAGGTCGTCGAGCACTTTCATCATCCTCTGCGGGAGTTCGTTCGGCTCGACCGTCTGATGAAGCCGGGCGGCTGGCTGGCGGTGATGACCACGTTTCAGACCGATGACGCGGCCTTTGCACACTGGCACTACCGTCGCGATCGCACGCATGTGGTGTTCTACCGTGAAGCAACATTTCGCTTTCTAGCGGCACGGCTGGGCTGGCGTTGCGAAATTCCCTGTCCCAACGTGGCCTTGCTGCAGAAGGGCTGGGGGTGATGCGGCTGCGCACCGCGGGCGCGGGCATGGGCCAGCCACGGGCGCCATCCCAGATCGAACAGGCAACAAAAAACCGCCCGAGGGCGGTTTCTTGCTTTTTGCTGGCAGCGCACCGTTTTCAAACGGCAGGCTGCTGTGCAGCCCGGGCTGGTGGCCTGGTGAAACCAGGCCAGGGTTCAGGCAGCGGCTGCTGCGAGACCCTTGACTTTTGCCGACAGGCGGCTCTTGTCGCGAGCGGCTTTGTTCTTGTGGAAGATGCCCTTGTCGGCGACCGTGTCGACGACTTTCTGCATCTTGGCGAACAGCTCGGTTGCCTTGTCTTTGTCGCCGGCCAGAACGGCTTTTTCAACGTTCTTGACGACGGTGCGGTATTTGGAACGCAGCGAGGTGTTGGCTGCGTTGATCTTGATGTCCTGGCGGACGCGCTTGCGGCCCGAGGCCAGACGGGGGTTCTTTTTCTTCGGCTTGGTTGCCATGATGTATTTCCTTCAGTTGTTTGGGGATGATGCCAGCAAAGCCTGCGATTTTAGCACGGACGACAGATTGATCCATCAGCACGCCTGCGGCCAGCCCCGGCAGGGCGTCGGCGGCGCTCGTTACACTGCTGAGCGTGTCACTGTTCAAATCCGCCTCGCTCGTCTCCCTGCTCACGTTGGCATCCCGCATCACAGGGCTCGTTCGCGAACTGCTGATGGCGGCTACGTTTGGCGCCAGCGCCCTGACCGACGCCTTCAACGTGGCGTTCCGCATCCCCAATCTGTTGCGCCGACTCTTCGCTGAAGGCGCCTTCAGCCAGGCGTTTGTGCCGGTGCTGGCCGGCGTGCGGGCCACCGAGGGCGACGAGGCCACGCGCCAGATGGTGAACCAGATCGGGACCGTGCTGGCCTGGGCACTCACCATCACCTGCGTGCTTGGCGTGGCCGGTGCGCCGGTGCTGGTATGGGCGATGGCCAGTGGCCTGCAGCAGTCGCCACAAGGCTTCGAAGCGGCCGTGTTCATGACGCGGTGGATGTTTCCCTACATCGCGTTCATGTCCTTCGTGGCCCTGTCGGCCGGCATCCTGAACACCTGGCGGAAGTTTGCGGTGCCTGCCGCCACCCCGGTTTTGCTCAACGTGGCCATGATCGCGGCGGCCTACTGGGGGGCTCCGTGGTTCGGGCGCATGGGGATTGAGCCGATCTATGCCATGGCCGGTGGCGTGCTGCTCGGCGGCACCTTGCAGCTGGGCGTGCAGCTGCCGGCGCTGGCGCGGGTGGGCATGCTGCCGCGCATTGGTTTGCGCTGGTCGTCGCTGCAGACGGCCTGGCGCCATCCCGGCACCCGCCGTGTGACCACGCTGATGCTGCCCGCCTTGCTGGGTGTGAGCGTGGCGCAGATATCGCTGCTGATCAACACCCAGATTGCCTCCCATCTGGTCACGGGCAGCGTCAGCTGGCTCACCTATGCCGACCGCCTGATGGAGTTTCCCACCGCCATGCTGGGCGTGGCGCTGGGGGTGGTGCTGCTGCCCCAGTTGGCGGCGGCCAAGGCGGCCGACGACGGCGCGCGCTACAGCGGCCTGCTCGACTGGGGGCTGCGCCTGGTGGTGCTGCTGGCGGTGCCCTGTGCCGTGGCGCTGCTGACATTTGCCCATCCCCTGGTCGCCGTGCTCTACCACTACGGCGCGTTCACCGGTGCCGATGTGCAGCAGACAGCGCTGGCGCTGATGGGCTACGGCGCCGGCCTGCTGGGCCTGATCGCCATCAAGGTGCTGGCGCCGGGTTTCTATGCGCGGCAGGACATTCGCACGCCGGTGAAGATTGCGGTGGTGGTGCTGGTGCTGACGCAGTGCCTCAACCTGGTGCTGGTGCCCCACCTCGCGCACGCCGGGCTGGCGCTGGCCATCGGCATCGGAGCGATGGTGAACGCCCTGTGGCTGCTGATGGGTCTTATCCGCCGCGGGGCCTACACACCCACCCCTGGCTGGGCCCGTTTCGGCCTGCAGGTGGCAGCGGCCAGCACGTTGCTGGCGGTGTTCCTCCTGTGGGCGGCCGGAAGCGTCGCCTGGCTGGATTTCGGCGGCCGGGCCTTGCAGCGGGTCGGGCTGCTCACCCTGTATGTGATCGGTGGTGTGCTCGTCTACTTTGCCACGTTGACGGTGGCCGGTTTGAAACTGCGCCAGTTCGTCCGAAAATAGGCAGCACTGCAGCCACTGGCGCCTACGGGCCGTATCCCATGCCTTCTGCGTTTGACTTCTCCGCCCCCACGCCCCTGGGTTATTTCGCCACGCTGGTGGCCGACGACGAGAACCTGCCCCTCTTCGAAGCGGCCACGGCCATTGCCCTGGACGAGTACCCCGATCTGGACGTGCAGCAGGTGCTGGGTGATGTGGACCAGCTGCTCGCCCGCGTGAAGCGGCGTTGCCAGGATCTTGCCGACCCCTTGCAGCGGCTGCGTGCACTTAACCAGTTCTTCTTTCGCGACATGGGCTTTGGCGGCAACGTCAACAACTATTACGACCCCGACAACAGCTACCTCAATGCCGTGCTGCGCACCCGGCGCGGCATCCCGATCACGCTGGCCATTCTGTGGCTGGAACTGGCGCAGGGCCTCGGACTGAAGGCCCGTGGCATCAATTTTCCGGGGCATTTCATGGTCAAGGTCAACCTGCCGGATGGTCAGGTGGTGATCGACCCCTTCAGCGGCCAGTCGCTCAGCCGCGAAGACCTGTCGGAGCGCCTGGAGCCCTACAAGCGCCGCAACGGTCTGGTGGACGATTTCGATGTGCCCGTGGGCTTGTACCTGCAGGCGGCGAATCCGCGCGACATCCTGGGCCGGGTGTTGCGCAACCTCAAGGAGCTGCACCGCACGCAGGAGGACTGGTTGCGCCTGATTGCGGTGCAGGACCGCCTGCTGATCCTGCTGCCCGAAGCCTGGGTGGAGTACCGGGACCGTGGTCTGGCGTGGGCCGAGATGGGCGAGGCGCGCCTGGCCGTGGCCGACCTGGAGGTGTTCGTGGGCCACACAGACGACCCGCAGGAGCGCGACGCCATCCAGACGCGCGTGCGCGAACTCAGGCGTGCGCTGGGCTGAACCTGAGGCAACGGGTGACCGGTCGGTACGATCTCGCACACACGGCGCGCTGTTTTCTGTGGTGATTTGTAACCTTGGTTGACCCTCGGCCGAGGGCGCTTCAACAATGGTCTCCGGCCTGCGAATGTCTCGCAATGCTCATCACCCAACCGAGGATCCCACCATGCTGAAGACCTTTTACCGCCTCGTGGCCACTGCCCTGATCCCCTGCCTCATGCTGGCTGGCGTCCCCCTCACGGCGCAGGCGTCCATCATTTCGACCGAACAGGCCATGGTCACGCCCGCCGGTGACGCAGACCGCGAGCGGGTCACCGCCTTCCTGTCGCGCGAAGACGTGCGCAGTTCGCTGCAGGCGCAAGGGGTTGATCAGGCCGATGCGGTCGCCCGCGTGCAGGCCTTGTCGGATGCCGAAGTGGCCCAGCTGGCCGATCGCGTGGACCAGGCACCCGCCGGCGCCGGTGTGGTCGGCGTGCTGTTCACCGTGTTCCTGGTGCTGCTGGTGACCGACATCATGGGTCTGACCAAAGTGTTCCCGTTCACCCGCAGCGTTCGATGAACCTGCGGCGCTGGCGCTGGACAACCCCCGCCCTGGCGGGGGTTGTCGCTTGTGTGCTGCTGCTGGCCGGTTG
>JAGXRS010000452.1 GCA_018335615.1 Hydrogenophaga sp.
GGCTGCCGACCGAAACCCTGGCGGTGGCCGCACGCCTCACCCACTGGATCACCGAGAACGCCAAGAGCACGCGCGCCTTTCTCAAGCGAGTGGAAGCCAGCCACGGACTGGCCGCCCTGCTGCAGAGCCAGCACATCGCCGAGCTGCCCCGCGCAGCGCACAAAAAGGGCGACCACGCCCCGCAGGCCGACGTCGATGCACAGGCCAGAGCGCTGCTGGCCCCGGCTCTGCAAGGGAACGACATGGGCCTCGTCAGCGAAGCCGGCATGCCCGCCATCGCCGACCCCGGCAGTTCCATCGTGCGGGCAGCGCACGCGCTGGGCCTGACTGTGATCCCGCTGACGGGCCCCATCTCCCTCATGCTCGCCCTGGCAGCCAGCGGCCTCAACGGCCAGAGCTTTGCGTTCGTCGGCTATGTGCCTCAGGAGGCCACCGAACGAACCCGCCGCCTGCGCGAGCTGGAAACACTGGCGCTCAAAACCGGACAAACACAAATCGTCATCGAGACGCCCTACCGCAACACCGCCCTGCTCCAAGCCCTGCTGCAAGCGCTGCACCCCCACACGCGCCTCGCGGTCTGCTGCGCACTCTCACTGCCCGGGCAGGTGACACGCAGTGCGCTCGTGAGCGACTGGAAACGAAACCGAGGGCTACAGGCGTCGCTACCTCTCGACACGCCGGCGGTCTTCCTGCTGGGGCGCTGAGACATTCGGAGGTCTGAATGTGATGGCCTCAATGGCGATTCCTGCGCTTCGCTCGCCAAGATGGGAATGCGGCCACCACGGACGACGCTTGCACACGCAGACCCACGCACACGTGCTTCCAGGGTAAGCGATCAATAGACCCCACCCCTTGCGCGATCCCGGGTTTCAGGTCTTGAGTTCAGCGCGGCGCCAGGGCAGCAAGGCCTCGTAATCCTCGACGGTCCTGGCCCGGGGAAGCGCTACCAGCAGCGAGCGCAGGTACTGATAGCCATCCACGCCGTTGACCTTGCAGGTCTCCAGCAACGAGTACAGGTTGGCACTCGCGTTGGCGCCGGCCACGGTGTCGCTGAAGAGCCAGTTGCGTCTGCCGATGACAAACGGGCGGATCGAATTCTCACAGCCGTTGTTGTCGATGGGGTATAGACCGCTGGTGACGAAGCGCTCCAGCTTGACCCACTGCGATGACAGGTAGTGCAGCGCCTTGCCCAGCAGACTGCCCGGCAGCACCGCATGGAGATTGGCCAGCAGCAAGGCCTGGATTTCCTGCAGCACCGGCACACTGTGAGCCTGGCGGCTTTGCAGCAAAGCGCTCGCGTCCAGCCCTTGTTCCCCGGCCAAGACCTCCACACGGTAGAGCTTGCCAATCAGCGCGATGAAGCGGGCCGCCAATTGCTCGGGCCCCCGGTTGGCTTTGGGCAACGCCTGCAGTGCGTCGTGGAAGTAACGTCGGCAATGCGCCCAGCATCCAATATGCACGAGCTGGTTGGCCACGGCGATTTTGTTGTAGACCTCGTAGCCGTCGCTCATCAGCACGCCGCCCTCGCGAGCGCCGACGTACAGACGCTGCGCGGCCTCGGTGCTGCGTGAGGGCGAGTAGGCGAACAGCCGGATCGGCGGGCCCGTGCCGCAGGCGCCAGAGCCATTGGTCATCTGAGCCCACATATAGCTCTTGGACTGCGCGCTTCGTCCGGCCTCCTTGAGCACCTGGACCTCGGTCTCATCACCGAAGATCAGCGGGGCGTCCAGCAACAGGTCGCGCAGCAGGTTGATGATGGGTTGCACCGCCTGGCCCACACGAACGACGCTGGCGGCCATGGTGTTGCGCGAGAGATCGCGCCCGCCAAAGCGCCCCAGCAGGGCAGCCTGGCGGTACAGCGGCAGGCCATCTACGTACTTGGAGGTGATCACCCAGGCCAGCAGGCCTTCGCTGAACAGGCCTTTGGGGATGACCTGCTCGGGCTTCGGTGCCAGGCGCAGCGTGCCGTCGCAGCACGGGCAGGCGTACTTGACGCGTTCGTGGCGGATCACGCGCACCTGCTGCGGGACAATGTCGAGCTGCTCGCTGGCCTCGACGCCGATCTCCTGCAGCAGGGCGCCGTCATGAGGACAGACCCGCTCGGACTCGGGCAGTTCGTGGCGCACCACCTCACGCGGCAGTGCCGGATCCAGCGGCTTGCGCCCGCGCTTGATGCGTTTGTGGGCCGGGACCTCGACGGTGTTGTCCTCGGCCTCGGTTTCTTCCTGGGCCGGCTCGGTCGCAGCACCCGATGCCTCGGCCTCGTTGAAGAACATGTCCTTCTGGTGGGCGGCGCTGACTTCGCTCTTGGCCGCGAACAGCTGGCGCTTGAATTTGTTGAGCTGTTCCTGGAGCAGGTCGCGCTCGGCGCGCGTGATGCGCAGTTCGCCCGCGAGGGACTCGCTGGTCTGCCTGGCCTGGGCCAGCGCCTCTTGCAAGGCAGCAAATTCTTCGGCGGTGGGCATATGAACCATTGCCTGCTTCGATCTTCCTGTCGAGCAGACGGTTCCTGGTGCCCATCACTTCGCAGCCCATATTCTGCGCAGCGACCGTTGCCACCCTCAGCCGCGTGCGCTTCAGGCCACGCGTTCGTAGAACCGGTGTGGGTGGCGCTGCGCGAGCGCCACATCCATGCCCTCGAGCAGCCAGTGCAGTTGCTCCACCGTCAGCGTCGGCACCACCGCCTCGTCCGGCCAGATGAAGCGGTCTTGTTCCAGACGCTTCATCAACAACCAGAAGCCGTTGCGCTCCCAAAGCAGGATCTTCACCCGGTTGCGCTGGCGGTTGCTGAACACGTACACCGCCCTGGCGAACGGGTTCATCCCCAGGGCCTGCTCCACCAGGATGGCCAGGCCATTGATGCCCATGCGAAAGTCAATGGCCGGGCGGTGCAGGTACACCGTCAGCGTGTCGTCGAGTCGGAACATGGCAGGCGCCCCAGAAGTTCAAGGACAGGCAGCAGCTCGCCCGGGCCCGCATCGCTGAGGTCGAGCTGCACCCCATTGGGCAGCCGGGCGTGAAGCCGAGGCTTGTGCGCAGCAGCAGGCACGGCCTCGGGGGCCGCCAGCCGACACGGCACGAAAGCCTCGGTCGTGCCCATGGCCACGGCGGGCATGTTGGTTTGACTGGCCTTCATATCTGCACCCATGCTCTGGGTGATCCAGCGACGCAGCAAATTGGCGTTGATGCCGCATTGCAGCGCCATGCGCGCCACCGAAACACCTGGCTTTAGGCAGGCGCGCACCACCTCGGCCTTGGCCTGCGGGTCGTAGACGGCCCGCCCATCGTTCTTGCGCCCTATGACCAGGCGCCTCACCACCTCTGTGTCAATCTCTGACATACGTGTCCACCTTGTTCTACATGGACACGTAGCTTCCCCTCTCCGGATCTCTGTGGGAAGACGGAGTTGAAAGAGCGCTTAC
>JAGXRS010000453.1 GCA_018335615.1 Hydrogenophaga sp.
GCCCTCGCGCAGCGCCGGCCAGACCGCGTGGTAGGGCAGAAAGCCCGCCCCGCCCTCGCCGGCGTCCAGCCCCATGGCGGTCGCGGTCTCCCGGGCCAGCCGATCCAGGGTGTCGCGGTCGGCGTCGCGTCCGGGCCGGTCGTCACCCCGCTGTTCGTGGAACGTCCTGAGCACGGCGTGCAGCCAGTTGCCCATGTCGCGCTGGTCAGGCTCGTCGTCCAGTTCGGGCGCGTCGGCCAATCTCAACTGGCGCAAGGCAAAAAACCGGTAGGGGCAGTCGCGCAGGTCCTGGTAGGCACTGGCCGACAAGGCGTCGGGCAACAGGTCGGCCGCCACCGGCATCGGGCGCGGGGTGGGCTGGGGCGTGACCCAGCGTGACGGGCGTGGGTCGTACGCCAGCGGGGCACCGGCTGTGCCACCCACCGGCAGCAGCGCCTGTATCCAGGGACTGGGCAGCACGGCCTCGCCCTGCGCCTGGGTGCGCCACAGCAGGTCCAGCTCGGGCATGCCCAAGGCCGTCTGCCAGGCCAGCCAGGCCGCCTGCGCGACCGCCTCACGCGAGGGCAGACCGAGTGCTTCGCGTTGCGGGGCGGTCCAGTGGCCGGGCAATTCCGGGCTGGGCGTGAGGTGCGCCTCATCGCAGCCCGGCACCACGGTGGCCGCAAAATGCCGCCCGAGCAACTGGGCCAGCGGCAGGATCACCACCGCGGCCTCGCCCTCGCTGCGCGCCATGAAGCTGCCCCCTTCGAGCACCTCACGCACCCAGGCGGTGAAACCTGCGAGCGTGAGGCGGCCGGCTGCCGAACCAGCCCGACGCGCACCGGGCGCTGTCGCACCATCGCCCGCAGACGCCTGTGCGCCCCTGGTCAGCTCGTCGCCAATGCCCTGCAGCTCCTGTGCAGCGCCCTCCTCCAGCCGCAGGGTCTGCGTGATCTGGACACCCGCCGAATCGGCCAGCAGGCCGTCCCACAGGCCGCAAGCCTGCAAGGCGGAGCGCACCGCGTCCAGCCACTGGGGCAAGGGGCGTGCGGCCTGCAAGCCGTCCAGCAGGGGCGCCAGGCCGGGCGGTATCGCGCCAGCGAAGCGCGGCGTGTGCACCGCAGCGCGCCACAGCGAGACCCCTGCCGTGCGGGCCAATTGCTCCAGCGCCAGCACCTGGGCCTCGGACCAGGCCGGGGAGAGCTTGAGCAGGTCGAGCACATCGTCCATGCGCGCCCGCGGGACCGCCGCCCGCAGCAGGCTCATCAGACGCGCCGCCGAGTGGGTGGTGGACAGTTTCCAGCCGGTCTCGTCGCGCACGGCCAGCCCGCGGGCCAGCAGCATGGCGCTGACGCGCCGCGTGAGCAGCCGGTCGTTGGCCACCAGCGCCACGGGCACGCGCCCCTGCACCACCTGGCCCAGCACGCAGGCGGCGGCACGCTGGGCTTCGTCTTCCATGTCCTGGCAGGCATGCAGGCGGGGCCGAGGGAAAGCCCGGGCACTGACGTCTTCAGCGTCGTGAAGCGTCAGGACCGCCGCGCGCGGCCCCCAGTGCGCCACCAACGCCATGGCCAGCGGGTCGTGCTGAAAGCCGGGCAGCACCACCAGGGCGTCGGCCACGGCACCCGGCTGTGCCAGGGGTCCCCACAGCACATCGGTGGCATAGGACGAGGTGCTCGCCCAGGCCAGCGCCAGCGAGCCCAGCAGGCCTTCCCATTGCAGCGCGGGGGCTCCCTGCGCCAGGGCTTCGGCCCGGGGCGCCGCCCAGTCCAGGCGCTGATCGGGCGGCACGGCAGCGGCCAGCGGCGCCAGCTGCCGGGCCGCTTCCACCAGGCGGCCCCCCATCACGGCGCGCAGCGCCGGGTCGAGCCGGGGCGGCGCCACGCGATCGATGAAGGCCGACGCCACCAGGCTGTCGCGGGCCATGTCCATGCTCAGGTCGGTGGGCTCGGGCAGGTGGGGTTCCAGCGAGGCCGCCCAGTTGCGCGTGGACTCAAAGCGCGGTGAAAAACCGCTGGGATGGGCCCTCGCCCAGGCCCGCCGGGCGGTGTCCATGAGCTGAGCGTATGGCACCAGCACCAAGGTGCGGGCAGGTGTCGCCTGCCGCTCCGCCATCGCAGCCTCCAGAGCGCGCACCACGGCAGCCCAGCGGTCAGCCGATGGGTGGTGCCGGGGGTGATCGCCTCCGTCGAGGTCCAGGGGCGAGGGAACGGCAACAGCAGAGGCAGGCGGCGTGGTCAGGGACATGGGTCGTTTCTGTCACAATGGAACGAATCACGCCCCCCAGGGTATGGTCATTCATACCGGCTTGCGTTGCGTGCCCAAACTTTAACCTCCCTGTTCAACATTCTTAGGATGATTCATGGCCAGCGACCTGATCAAACACGTATCCGATGCCAGCTTCCAGGCTGATGTGCTCAACGCCCAGACCCCCGTGCTGGTGGACTTCTGGGCCGAGTGGTGCGGCCCCTGCAAGATGATCGCCCCCATCCTGGACGAAGTGGCCGGCTCTTACAGCGGCAAGCTCCAGGTGTCCAAGATGAACGTGGACGAAAACCGCGAAGTGCCCGCCAAGTTCGGCATCCGCGGCATCCCCACGTTGATGGTCTTCAAAAACGGCCAGTTGGCGGCCACCAAGGTCGGCGCACTGAGCAAGGCACAACTCACCGCTTTCATCGACGCCAACCTGGCCTGATCGGGGGGCCTGCCGTCCATGAGGGACGCCCGGGTGCAACGCCCGGCCCCCATGCAAGACGGCGATTTTTTCCTGTCATAATTTGACAACCCGCTGGATCAACCCCGTCCAGCCCTCATTTCACGCTCCGTCCGCCATCCGGACGCCAGCGCCCCCTCCCCCGGTTACCGACTCAACTCCCTCACGGAGTGAATTCCATGCACCTCAACGAACTCAAGGCACTGCATGTGTCTGAAGTCCTCAAGCAGGCAGAAGCGCTTGAGATCGAAAACACCGGCCGCATGCGCAAACAGGAACTCATGTTTGCCATCATCAAGAAGCGGGCCAAGGGCGGCGAACTGGTCAACGCCGACGGTGTGCTCGAAGTGCTGCCCGACGGTTTTGGCTTCCTGCGCGCGCCCGACACCAGCTACACCGCCAGCACGGACGACATCTACATCTCGCCCAGCCAGATCCGCCGCTTCAACCTGCACACCGGCGACATGATCGAGGGCGAGGTGCGCATCCCCAAGGATGGCGAGCGTTATTTCGCGCTGAACAAGCTCGACAAGATCAACGGCCTGCCCCCCGAGGACAACAAGCACAAGATCATGTTCGAGAACCTGACGCCCCTGTTCCCCAAGGAACAGATGCGCCTGGAACGCGACATCAAGAGCGAAGAGAACATCACCGGCCGCGTGATCGACATCATCGCGCCCATCGGCCGCGGCCAGCGCGCCCTGATCGTGGCCCCGCCCAAGAGCGGCAAGACGGTCATGATGCAGCACATCTGCCACGCCATCACCGCCAACCACCCCGAGGTGGAACTCATGGTGCTGCTGGTGGACGAGCGTCCGGAAGAAGTGACCGAAATGCAGCGCACGGTGCGCGGCGAAGTGATCGCCTCCACCTTCGACGAGCCGGCCGCGCGCCACGTGCACGTGGCCGAGATGGTGATCGAGCGCGCCAAGCGCCTGGTCGAGCTGAAAAAAGACGTGGTGATCCTGCTGGACTCCATCACCCGCCTGGCCCGCGCCTACAACAACGT